>NZ_JBJPHS010000036.1:0-58725 GCF_052939495.1 Phormidesmis sp. 146-12
CATCGAAATGAAGCACCTCTTTGCGGATACCCAGCTTTGTGTACAACGCGATCGCATGTTCATCATCAATATCCGCCTGCACGTAAACAACATAAGCTCCTCTGACTTTAGCAATCTTCTTCACTTCCTGAATCAATGCGGTCGCGATGCCCTGACGACGATGGGTTGCGGTAACCGCCAAATCATAGATGTAGATTTCGCTGCGCGCTTGCTCAAACTTGATCAGTTCATAGGCTGCAATGCCACCGACGACTTCGCTGTCTTGCAATGCAGCGATCACAATGAAGGAGTCGCTACCAAGCAACCGTTCAAGATAAGCTGCACTCGGTCGATTCCCGCTATAAGTCTCTACGTCATCGAAGGCTTCGCCGAAGATTGTCAACAGGGCTTCCATCAACGCGATTTCGTTGGGCGCAATTTGGTGAATGCTGAAGCGGGATGATAAAGACAAACGCACCTCCTAGACTGCGTAACGCCTGAAAAGCCGTGCCGTCAAGCGTTGGCTTGAATAAAGTGTTAGGACGCTCCTTCCAACCGATCGGGCAGCTTGCCAGTGAAAACCGCCAACTGAGCCTCGAAAGCACGCTTGAAGGCTGGTCTCGCTTCACCGCGAGCGACATAGGCGCAGAGGTTCGGATATTCCTTAATCAAACTCGATCCGTTCAGCCTGCGCAGCACCTGCACCATCAGGAGGTCGCCAGCACTGAACGCATCGTCGAGCCAGTCGCTGTCCCCAAGCCGATTAGACAACTCCGCCAAGCGGCTACGGATGCGATCCTCGACAAGAGGTTGCCGCTGCTCATACCAGCTCTGGTCGCGCTCCAGGTACTCAGCGACTTCGCTCTGAACGATCACAGGCTCCACTGTGCTGAGCGCGGCGAACATCCACATGATTGCGCGTGCACGGGCATTGGCATCTTGGGGCAGGAGTCCCACATGGCACTCGGCGATATGGAACACGATCGCCCCCGACTCGAACAAGGCAAGATCGCCTTCTTCATAGGTCGGAATCTGCCCGAACGGATGAAGCGCACGATGCGCGGCTTCCTTCATCGCACTGAACGACACAAGCCGAACCTCATAAGGCTGACCCACTTCTTCAAGCGCCCAGCGCACGGGCATATCACGCGCCAGCCCCTGTCCGCGATCGGGCGACTGTTCAAATGCAGTGATGGTGGGGATCATTGGCAGACTCCAGGGGATTGCAAACTCGCCGCTCTGTCATAGTGTGACACCCAACGGTGCGCTTCAGCGGCTGCAAGCGCCTTTGCATCACCATCAGCTTTCGGCACTCCGCTCCAAGTGAATGTTATCGTGCTGTCTCTACGTGTATGACATTGTACAAATGAAACTCATTTCGCGCTAATCCTTCCCAATATGGCTTGTCTGGATTAAAGCCCGGTTGCTTCAAAATCGCCTCAAATGCCTCTTTACTCTCCCACTGCCCATAATTGAACATCCGCGCTCCGTCCAAGCTGCGATGAAAGCTTGCTGAGATGAGTCCGGGTGAATTGTTCATCGCTCGATCCAATTCTGTTGTAGTTCGCCTTACCATTTCTGGCTGATTAGAAGGCATCATGCGAAACTCAGCAAGATGAGTAATGCGATCGCCTGCGACGATCTCAACTTCTGCTGATATCGCTTTGCTCGCTGACACTTCTAGCTGTAACGAGTCTGGCGGAAAAAACTCACTGAACACCGCCGGACGTGGCAAACTGCGATGGTCAAACTTGGGTTGCCATTGGCTGTAAGTAAAGACTCGAACCCCATCTAAGCTTTGATGCACGCTGACTGATACAAAATAGGGATTAGACTGCCAGAATTTGATTTGCTCTTTGACCGCATCCACTAATCCTGATTGATGCCGCTCTGCAACTGTATACAAATCCAGTCCAACGATCGCGGTATTCGACCGATCAATCTGAACCATAAGCACTCCTCAATCTTTGTCGGTTTGCTTGTTCTGACTTGATGTTAAACGCCAACCGATAACCTGACAACTACTGCCAACACGACTAGACAAAGCAGGATAACGTTCCGCCTCACCCGCCGCTAGCAAGCTCTCGGACTCGACCAACAAACTTTATACGGTCGGCGTGCAGGCGGATTGTTATAAGGCGGTGCTATTGGGGTTTCGCACTCTATACAAGATATGAGATTGATGAGCATGCATGATGTTACTCTCCAACGAAAACCCTAACCTCTGCAACACCCTTTCAGATTTCTTGTTATTAACTAATGTGTAGCCCACTACGCTTGAATAAGAAAATTCCTTGAACGCGATCAAAACAGCCTTTTCCCCGATTTCTGTTGCTAATCCTTGCCCCCAAAACGCAGGCATTAGAGAATAGCCAAGTTCAACCTCTTCTCGATCAGTCAGAATTACTTTCCTGATGCCACCACGTCCTACAAATTCTCCTGTCGCTTTATCAAAAAACATCCATTGCCCATGCCCGTAATTATTCCATTGATCGCAATTCCACTGCAATTTCTTCCGAGATTCTTTCTCGCTCCAAACACCTCCCAAAGTCGCCATAACGGTTGGATTAGCACCAATACTTTGCCAGAACTGCCAATGAGATTCCCGGATTCTCTCACCTCGCAATCTGTTTGTCTCGATCAATTCAACTTGCATAACTCAACAAACATGTAGTCAACAATACTACAAATCTGATTCTCCCCTGATGAAATTGTAAATCAGAAGAATTTTGGAGACACGTTACCAAAAGATTTGCCTCCCAAATAGGCACTTACCGATGACTTGAGTCGTATAACTTCTTTTTAGAGAGAATGTTTCTGCCTATCTCCCCAAACTAGCTAGATCGCGAGAATCTTTCTGTATATTACACCCCGCTAGAATGATCGCCAGCCCCCTTCCACCCCTGTTCAGCCTTGCCTGACCATGAAGACAATAAGAAAAAATCGAACTCAATGAGCTTAGGGACTTGCAGGTTAATAATGTACCAATCGAGTTATTCAAGACCTTGAAGCTTCGTTGCTTGGCTGGTATTTTATTTTCTCGCTAGTCCCTTACGGGCGAAAATAGCTTTTGAACTCAACTAATTGTCTTGATAGATTGCCTTGATATATTCTGGGGTGGTGCGGTTACTAGCCTGTTATTAGCTTCGTCCATTCTATTCACCTGGTAGAAGTGACTGTTGGAGAAGAAACTCACGGATAGCAGCATCTTCAGTTAACCCGATCGCTCGTGAATATGCTTGTTGAGCTTCCGATTGACATCCTAACTGTTTGAGTAAGTGAGCTTTTAGTGCCCAATAGGGTTGGTAGTTTTTCACGGCTTCGCTTGGAAGTGCATTGAGATGGACTAAACCCTGGTTTGATCCTTTGGTTTGGGCGATCGCCGCCGCCTGGTTCACCAATGCCCCCAGAGTCGGCGAAAGCTGAACTAATCCCGCATATAACAATACCAGTGCTTCCCAATCAACCTGTCCAGTGATGGCGCGGTGGGTGTGAACCGATTGAATGGCAGCTTCAAGCTGAAACCGTCCCATCTGCTTGAATGTCGCTGCCTGCGTTAGTTCCTGTTCTGCTTCATCGAGCATCGACTGTACCCAAAGCCGAGTATCCTGCTGGAATAGGGGAATGTAAGAACCGTTGGCGGTACGACGAGCATTGCGTCGGGACTCACAGTAAAGCATCAGGGCAAGCAAACCGCGTGCTTCTGGTTCTTGCGGCATGAACTGAACACACAGACGTGCCAGCCAGATTGCTGCTTCTGTTAATCCTGAATGTCGAGAATCACCCCCATCAAGGGTTTCCCAAGCAGTCGTGTAAGCTGCATAGATTGCTTCGAGTACGGCGGCTAACCGGATTGGCAATTCTTTCGCCTCTGGTAGCTCAAAGGCGATGCCAGCATCTCGGATTTTTGCCTTTGCCCGAACTAATCGCTGACTCATGGTGCTGGGTGCAACTAAGAATGCGGAAGCAATCTGAGCAGCATTTAGACCGAGTACGGTTTGTAACATTAGTGGCGTATGAATCGCTGCATCGATCGCAGGATGGGCACAAATAAACAGCAGTTTTAAACGATCGTCTGGAAAGTTCACCGTATCAAAAGAGGATTCCGTTTGCAATTCTAGTGTGTTCAATTTGAACGTGTTGAGGACTTGATCCTGAACTTTGGTGCGTCGCGCGATATCAATCAGGCGATGTCGCGCCGTGACGAGTAGCCACGCTTCAGGATTTTTAGGAATTCCACTTTCTGACCATGTTTTTAGGGCGGCTAGGAAGGCATCGCCGAGCGCATCTTCGGCAGCTATCACATCTCTGGTTTGGGCTGTCAAATAAGCAACCAACCGTCCATAAGCGTTACGGGCTGCCAATTCTACTGCTCGACGTGCATCCATCTTCAGGTCTCGATTCTTCTAATGGTTAGGTTTGGTTGACGGTCGGACGAACTTCAATACCAGTAATTGGACGAACTTCGACACCCGCGAGACTGGCAGCAGGATTCCGGGCTGCCCATTCGAGAGCAGTATCCAAATCAGGCACGTCGATGATATAAATACCACCCAATTGCTCTTTGGTATCAGCGAAAGGACCATCTTGCACGCTTCGCTGTCCGTCTTGAACGCGGACGGTCGTGGCAGTCCGACTGGGTTGGAGTCCTGTGGCAGCAATCAACACTCCGGCTTCAGAGAGAGCTTGGGCGTAGGCAGCGAATGCCGGAGGATGGATTTTACCCGTCGCGTAATCTTGCTCATTTGCGTAATTTAGAATGCTGTATCTCATTTGTGTTTACCTCTTTTGGAGCGAATTGAAGCATTTTTCGACGCTTCCTATGACTATGACGAGCAAGACACTGACATTTCGACAGAAACTAAAATTTATTCTTGAACGATTTTGAAATCGGGTGATGGCTCGAACTCGTAAGTGCGGATTTCGATGTTGTGTCGATCAGGGTCATAGAAATACAAGGCATCCGCCAAGCCTCTAGAACCCAGCGATCGAGCCGCAGCGCCACCACTTCGATCGAACGGCTCATTGCCAAACGGAATGTTGAGCTGCTGAAGACGACCATGAACGGCTTCAAATAAAGTGCGCTCCAGGCAAAACGCCAGATGGCTTTGGTCTTGTGGGGCTTGCTCCAACAGGTCAAGCGTCAATCCCTCATTCACTCTCAGAATCTCGAATGGTTCAGCCCTGCCTTCATACTGGAATGCCAATACTTGCTGATAAAAACGGACGGATTCGACTGGATGACGAACCCGTAAAATCAGGTGATCGAGATAGATCATAATCATACCAATTTAAATGGTGTTAACGACAGATAGAGCGTTGAGGATAAAGGGATAACCCGTAAGAGAAGCAACCACTTGAGGAGTCAACTGGGACAGGAGTTGGTCTACCTCAGTTTGCAGTTGCTCTAGCGTTTTGAACGAAGCCCACTTGAGGTCTGCCTTGAGATATTCCCATAGCCGCTCAATGGGATTTAGCTCAGGACAGTAAGGCGGTTGAAACACTAAAATGACATTCTCTGGCACAATTAGGTCTTTACCTTTGTGGAACCGTCCGTTATCGACTTGCAGCAGGTTGAGGCTGTCGGGGTAAGCCCTGGAGAACTCATCCAAGAACCATTGGTAGCAGTCGGTATCGACATGGGAGAACTGCAAGAAAAAGGATTCGCCTGTGGCAGGTTCCACCGCACCATAAAGCCAGAATGCCTTGAACATCCATTGCCACGAGCCAATTGGTTTAACCCCAACTGCCGTAATCAAGCGTCCGATAAGTGTGTGAAGTCCAAAGCGGCTCTCATCTTGCGCGAAGTAGCGAATGGGTCGCTCAGCGTGGCGCACTTGCCGATGGTACTGACTCAACAACTTAAGGTCATCTGCCAGGTTTGCTTAAATGCCTCCCGCTGCTCTGGGTTCTGCTGGCTGTTTTGAGGGCGAGCGACCTTGAGCTTGGCTTTGAGTCGGTAGCGCGTCATCTGGTACACCGCATGATACTCGGCTTCTACCCCTAAACTCTCCAAGAGCCACTGCTGCACCTTCCCATAGCTGTCAAACCCATTGTCGGGGTCGTGCAACCGCTGGGCTAAAGCAACCTCTGCCCACATTGGAATCACCCGATTGCCTCCTCCTGGCGTTGGTTTAACCACTAGCAATGCTTCGAGTCCTTGCGCTCGATATAAAGCTAACCACTTTTGCACCGTGCCTCGATGCCTGCCGATTGCCACTGCAATTTGGCAGATACTCGGTGCTTGCGCTTGCTTGAGCCAGTACAACACTTGCAATCGCTCTTTGAGGATTGGCTGGTCAGTTTGTCGCAACCGCTCACCTAACTCGTCGAGACTTTCTTTAATTGCGATCGCGCTGACTCCAGCCATTGTTAGCCCCTCAACTTTACACATTTCATTTTATCCAATCTGTAATCGCTCTAGTTTAATTTGGTATGAGATCCTATCCAGTCGCTGAAGAAACGCAGTGTATCTCGATCGGTATGCTCTGGGCTGTAAGACTTTGGTTCAACTTTCTTGATCATCACGCTTGGGGGTAGACCGCTAACGGGTGGAGTGTGGCATCGCAGCAGCAAATTTCTTCTCCCTCCCTCAGAAAGTCGCTCAACTCGCGTAAATTGAACCTGACTGCCCATTGCAGTCGATAATACTTGCTCAGCAGCAGAGACAACACGCGGATCGGTTCTCCTGGGTAAATGGCTATAAGCAAAGTTGATGAACCGGCGCGGTAAAGCTTTCAGCCGATATGATCTTGGAAATCTGTATGGCATGATCTTTTTCTATGTGGATGTGGTCGATTAAGTGTCACTGACAGCCTCAATCATCGCGGACTTCATCATGTCATACCCACCTTCCATACCAGTAATGTGGTCAATTCTTTTTAACTCCTGCTTTTTCAAGCTGAGGCGCATCCACCAGTACAGATATCACCACTGCGACGAAGCCTGCCAAACCAAAAATAAAGTTAGTAGCGTGGGCATATTCCCACTGGGTTCTTAATTGCACCCAATTGGATGGTACGGAGATTGCAGTTGCCTGCTCGATCACGACATTGACAGGTTCGATCCGCAAAAAATAGATCAGAGGGAATGCTATTGCCAAACAAATCGTCCCTGCTAGCGTCCACCAAAACGCAGGTCGGCGTTTTCGGACTAGAACAGTAAGTACGATCGCACAAAGAACGGCACCCACCGTAATCAATGCACCGGGACCGGGTGCGCCAAAGTATCGGTACAGACTATTCTGAATCGTTACGTAAAGCGCGCCATCGTACTGCATCTTGGCGGGTAGTTCTAGCGTGTGGGCAAACTCCAATCCCATGAATAATGCAACAAAAATGAGTGTGATGAAACGCCAAGTTTTTAGAAACATTATGTCCTCCTGAATCCAATACAAGCGATGCTAGTCAGGCGAGCCAGCCCAACCGGAAACGAGAAAAACTGAACGTGAGACAACCCTGTTTCATGCATGAGTGCTGACAGTTCTTCTAGTTTGAAGCAGCGATTGCCCCAGTGCCACTCAATCAGTGATCCAGGTAATCCCGATCGGGTCACAACCAAAACTAACGGTGCGCCTGGGCGAAGTATTCTAACCATTTCCCGTAACCCTTGTATTGGATTGCTCAAGTGTTCCAGCATGTGAGCACTAATCACCCCATCAAAGGTACGATCGGCGAATGGTAAAGCATTCACGTCACCTTGGCAAAGTTGATGCAGAACATTCGCTTGACTCAGTTGTTGATGTGACTGGTTTAGCATTTCATCAGACAGATCAACTCCCGTAATACGGACGGTTGGATTCATCGTTTGAGCAAATGCTAGGCTGAATGCTCCGGTCCCAATCCCGCAATCACAAAGGGTCGCATTGTCTTTCCAGTCAGGCAGAATATTGGTGGTTTTGAGCAACTGCCACAACTTCTGATACGCATCGCGATACCCTAGAAGACGAAGCTGTTGATGCCAGCCAAAAGCAGCACGATTATAGGTTTGAGCAAGCTGTATTGGGGTGGGATACACTCGCTGAACTGAGACCTGCCACCAGCCGATCGTCCATTCCATTGTGAAACCTCATTGATGTGCGACTGTATCTTCAAAGTCGCTCTCAAGTTCGATTTCATCCCTGACCAAATGGATAGTTCAAAGGATAGTTTTGAAATGGTGGAAGGCGCAACGCCAGTACTCGGTAGCGGAAATGATACAGCAGTCTTTATGGAACCTCGCCGATCACGCAAACGACCGGGGGCTTGAGTGCAAGCGTGTCCGACTGGATGCGCGTGAAGCCTGCCTCTGTGAGACGTGTCACAATCTCGTGTCCCGCAGCCACTGTTGTCTCTGCCGTAGCACCGGGACACCGGGGCTGGGAGACGATCGCGATCCGTCCTCCAGGTCGCATGAGGCGATGGATTTCTTTCAGCCGCTCGACTGGTTCGCGCCACATGCCCATGTTGTTTACAGCCAAGACCCTGTCAAACGGCTCCTCGAACGCCGGAAGGTGCTCGATCAAACCACAACGCAGATCCACGCGACCCGCCTGTACAGCATCCAAGTTACGCTGGGTTGCCTGCCGAACCATGACTTCTGAGTGATCGATGCCACACACAAGACCCTGTGTTGCTCGACGGCTTAGCTCCCGGATTGCAATCCCCGGTCCGAAGCCAATCTCAAGGACGCGATCGGTTGGCTCCACGCCGAGGAGTTCGACTGCCCACAAATTGCGCTGACGGTTCGACGATCGCAGTGCCATCGCCCATCCGACGAGCCAGCCCGCGAACCCACGGGGCTGCATGAACTGAGACCGGATCGCCATCGCTAGCGTCTGCTTCTTGTCCATGACCTCATGTTCTCCTTGTGATTCAACTAATTGTGGCGATATCGGGTTATGGCTTCACTAGCCGAAAGGATAGGTCTTGAAACGATAGACTCTGCTACGATAAAAGCCCCAAATCTCTAGCTCTCGCGACTGCCTGAGTCCGATTATTCACCTCCAACTTGCCGTAGATATTGCGGGCGTGCCATTTGACGGCGGCGAGACTGACGAATAGCTGGTCAGCGATCGCCTGATTCGACAGTCCCGTTGCTAGATAGCCGAGTACTTCGAGTTCACGTGCGCTTAATGGCTCAATGAACGATTGAATGATGGTTACTTTTTCTTCAACTGAGATAAACATCGTTAACAACCGTTTAGCTTCATCAGCATGAATGTTTTGAGAGACAGCCAGTTGCAATAATTCTGCCATCGATTTGCCTTCATCGAGAAACAGACGAATGTAGTTTCCTTGACGAGGAACGTTCAGAGCTTGATTGAGGGCATCTAAGGATCGCGCTCGATCGCCTTGAGCCTGTAAAACCAACGCCTGTAAAAGCAATGTTTCCATGACCCGAATCGTTCGTCCCCCCGCATGAGTAAAGTCCTGCAATCGAGTCAGCAATCTCATTGCATCTTGCAGATGACCAGGTGATGAATGCTGCCGCCCATAAGCGAGTAACACTCTGGCAAAGGTGAAATAATCAAGTTCAGAACCTTGAGGAGATTGTTGAGTCGGGCTGTAATGCAGTTCGCCTTCGCTGCTCAAACCGCTCCTTTCCACCCAAGCCCTTGCTGCATCTACATTTCCTTCTGCTAGATGTAATCTGACTTTGCAAGCTTCGACTGAAAGAATTGTAGACCAGAGCCAGGGTTGACAGCGTTCAGCCGCACGAATGGCAGTCCAGGCTGATGGAAAGTCTCCCTGCGCCTGACGCACTCGTGCCAGAGTAATGTAACCCATCATCAATCCAGGCTAGCGCGACCTGTACTAACACGCCTGCGTAAGTTGCCAGCCAGTGCTGTTCAGTCGCTAACTCTAAACCTTGTTGGCAAAGTGAAACGGCTTCGTCAAGGCGACCCCGCAGGGCAAGAAACTGTGCCTGTAAGTAAAGTCCCGCGATCGCCGGATCAGCCATGCCCTGTGCCTTGCCAATGCGACTGACTTCTAGCAGTAACTGCTTTGCCGCCTCGTAGTTGTCTGTGGCAAAATAGGTGACTCCAAGATTGAGCAGAATCAGCGATCGCAGCCAGGACTGATCTTGGGGCAACAACTGCAAGGCTTTTTCCATACAGGCGATCGCCTCTACCGTGTTGCCTTGCTGACGAGCGTGCGCTCCTTTTAAGGCGATCACGACTCCCCAAAGCCGATCCACATGCTCAGTCTCAGGCGGGTTCTGGTTGAGACACTGTTCAAGGCGTTGAATCGCTGCAATTCCCTCTGCAAATTGCGAGGAGGTAAATCCAACCCAGGCTTTGGCGACCAGCAACTAGGGGCGAGTGTCGATTAGTTCTGCGGGTAATGCTGCGAAAGCCTGACGGAGAACAACTGCATCTAAACGAGGATTTTCACTCGTCTGAATTTCCTGCTCGATTAAACGGGTTGCATATTCAAACGATCGGGCTGAAATGGCGTGTTGAATGGCTTCTACAATGTACCCCTGCTGTTGATACCATTGAGCCGCGCGATCGTGATAGATCAAAATGCAATCAGGTTCTGTTCGCTGCAAAATGTACCGCAATGCGGCTGCAAACAAGTGATGATAGCGATACCAGATGCGATTGTGATCTAATGGAACGACAAATAGATTCTGGCGCTCCAACTGTTCAAGCGTGTCGGCTTCATGAACGACATCCTCTCCGACTACGACTTTGCAGAGAGATTGACACATCTGCTCTAAAATCGAAGTCCGCAGCAGAAACTTCCTCACGAGCTGAGATTGCCGTTCTAGAATTTCCTCCACCAGATAATCCAGCACATTGCGTTGGTTACCGCTAAACGACTCAATCAATGCCTCGGAATCTGCCGCTTCCCGCAGCGAAAGCATCGCGAGTTGTAATCCGGCAATCCAGCCTTCAGTTTGGGTTTGCAGCGTCGCGATCTGTGCCTCGGTTAAGGGTTGAGCGAGGGACTGATGCAGGAATGCCGCTGCTTCTTCATGGGTAAAGCGCAAGTCGTTGGCGTGGAGTTCTGTTAATTGAGCGCGGACGCGCAATCTCGCGATCGATAGCGGTGGATCAATCCGAGTGGCGATCGCGAGATGCACCTGAAGCGGCAAATGTTCCAGCAGGAAAATAAGTGCGTCGTGGATCGCAGAAGTGTTAATCAGATGATAGTCATCTAGAACCAGAACTACGTCGGTTTGGAGTTGCGCGAGTTCATTGATCAGCGGTGTTAAAAATGCTTTAGCAGAAGTCGGTTCCGTCGATCCTTCGGAGCTTCGCGAAGCGAATTGCAGCATCGCTAGCGTCGCTTCGCCGATGTTTGGATGACGTTGCTGTAAAGCGGTCACAACATACGTCCAGAAGCGAGTGAGATCATTATCGCGCTCATCAAGAGAAAGCCAACTGACGGGGAGTTTGAGTTCATGTGCCCATTCACTCAACAGGGTCGTCTTCCCAAAACCCGCCGCCGCCGAAATCAGGATCAGTTTGCTGGTTAATCCCTGATTTAATTTCTCCAGCAAACGTTTTCGCTGCACTAAGGGCAACTGCCCCGGTAAAGGTGGCGATGGGAGATACAACTTGGTGATCAGCAGAGGATTAACCATGCCGAGTTAAGCGTCCATGCAAACTTGATCTTTAGGGTAACGAATCGAGAAGGATGCAAGTTCTGTACAGCAAAACTGAATGAGTAATGGAAATTTAGCGCGATCGACTGCTAAAGCTTCTTGAAGTATCGGGCGACCGTCCATAGCCCGAATCCCATCTTTTCATAGGCACGACGGGCTGGGGCATGACCCGGATCGCCTCCGGTCTCGACCATTGCAATCGACATTCCAGCCGCTTCCATCCACTCAAGCGCAAATTCCATCAGAGCCGTACCAATGCCCTGACCTTGAAAATTGGGGTCAACCGCGACCATATAGATTTCACCCATTTTGTCCTCTAAGTGGAGTTTCACAGCGATAAAGCCCACAGGAGAACCTGCATCGATAGCAACCCAGACATTGGTGTCTTCGGCAGCGCAGACCTCCTCGAGCAGCAAAGCTGTGCCAAAGGCAACGCCTTTTGCTGGCTCATCCGCCAACCATTGGGATAAAACGATCGATACACTTCAACGTCCATCGCGTTCTGAATCGACTCAAAAACCGGAGTCCAGGCTCGCAGCGAAAGCTGAATGACAGCATCGAGATTGTCAGCATTGTAAGGTTCAATCCGCACTTCCATATCCACTCCGGTTAATGCCAATAATCCAGCACATCGCATTGGTTACGCGCAAACAAACCAACCCATACCAAGGTTGGAGATGTAGTTTTATACCACAGATTGTAGTTTAATACTACAAATATAATACAACTAACTCTCATCCGTGCTACGATGCGCGTGAGATTTGATCTGTCTGAACGTTGGTCAAGATAAAGCATGGAGTTATGTCAAGACGACCAGATGCGGAATTCAGACCCCGTATAAAGATGCATGAAGGGGAAATTGACATCGACGAGTTCCTCGTTGAACGGTTAATGACTGCACAATTCCCTCAGTTTGCTAATCTGCCAATTCATGCAATGCAGTCCACAGGAACGGTAAACGTGATTTATCGGCTCGGTGATCACTTCTGTGCGCGATTTCCGCTCCTGGATTCATGGGCGCGAGACATCGAGAAAGAGTGGGACTGGCTACCGAAGCTTGCTCCACATCTGTCGCTGCATATTCCTGAGCCAGTTGCAAAGGGGCAGCCGACAAGGGAGTATCCCTTTCCCTGGGCGATCTACCGATGGATTGAGGGTCATCCGTATCAAGATGACCTGATCCAAGATGAACGTCAGGCTGCTGCCGATTTAGCGCAATTCCTCACCAAACTACGCCGCGTTGATCCCGTTGGCCCACCCCCCACTGGACGTAAGCCACTCCGCGAACTGGACACGGCGACGCGCGCGGCAATCGAGGCGTTGCAAAGCACGATCGACAGGGATGCGATCGCACTGGCTTGGAGCAACGCACTCGAAGCAGCCGCTTGGGACGGAACACCGGTTTGGATACACACAGACTTGCTGCGATCGAACCTGCTTGTGAAAGGCGGACGGCTGCGGGCGGTGATCGATTTTGGTGGCATTGGTGTGGGTGATCCGGCTGCGGATGTCATTGCTGCCTGGAGTGTCTTCAACCCTATTGGACGATCGGTATTTCGTGCTGCTCTCGATGTGGACGACGATACGTGGAATCGAGCGAGAGGCTATGCCCTTCACCAAGCCGTTCTAATTATGCCGTATTACGCTGAGACGAACCCTGGATTGGTAGCACTCGCGGAACGCACGATCAAAGAAGTACTGACTGACCTGGGATACACAACGCTTGCATAAGATCCTCAGAGACAAAGTGCCACGGTTCTTAGCCCAGTTGGAGTCAATTTTGGGATGTACGACGAAATTGCCAATCTTTATCACCTTGTCTACCCAAATTGGAACGAAGCCATCGAACGGCAGGGGGAGGCACTCAATGGTGTTGTCAGCGACTTCATTGGTTCAGCACCTCTATCCATTCTGGATGTTTCCTATGGCATTGGGACGCAGGCATTAGGACTCGCTGCCCTCGGACATTGGGTAACGGCATCTGATTTATCAGCAGCAGCAGTGAATCGGGCGCGCCAAGAAGCGGTGACGCGCGGACTTGACGTTACGTTCAAAGTGGCAGATATGCGTCACTGTGCCGAAATTCATGGTTCTGGATTTGATGTCGTGCTAAGTGCTGACAACTCCTTGCCCCATCTCCCTGGCGAAGATGAGATCCAAGTTGCGCTCCAAGGGTTCTACAGGTGCTTGAGGCAAAATGGCGTGGCGATCGTGAGCCTGCGCGATTATCGGGCGGATGAAGATCGATCTTCCCCACAAATGTGGTCTTATGGGTTCCGTTATGACGGCAGCGATCGCTACTTTGCACTTATTTCTGGAGCCATGCGATGAGAAGGACGGGCTGCTTTGCAGATACCGCAAGGGTCGCCAGCCCAACGCAGAACCAGAGAACCCAGTTGATTTGGCGCTGGGAGGCTGATCAGGATTTTGTTGCAGTTACACGATAATCCAAGCTTTCGCGATCGTGATTTACATTTAGCGATTGAGGTAATCTCTCAATTCAAAATCTAGAAGCCAAATTTAGATTTCTATCTTTGACACAAACTGTTTGACATACCCTACTTTTTCTCTAGGGTTCATCGAAAAGCATTGAAAACACTTCGTCTAAAGACTGTGGAAGATCTTGAAAGTTTGAATGAGTACTAGCAATCACACTAACCATAAGCTCCAAAATCTGTTGGGTACTGTATCCTGCTTCGCTCAGCTTTAAAAGTTCAGAAGCTTGTTGAAAAGCCTGTTTTGCCTCACTCAATCGTTCTTGAAGTCTATAAATCATGGCAATTCTGAAAAGAGCAGTTGCCATGTTGGGATGATTAGCCCCAAACAATTGTTGATACATCTCTAGTCCTTGCAAACAGAAAGACTCAGCTTCACCCAATCGCCCCTGTACTAGGTAGAGTCCTGCAATATCCATGAGACTGCTTGCAATATCGGGATGGTCATTTTCAAACAACCGCCGCTGCATTTCTAGTGCTTCTAAAAAAAGAGACTCAGTTCTATCTAAACGCTTTTCTGTCAGGTAGAAGAACGCTAGAGAATTGAAGCTATCGGCTACGTTCGGATGATCACCTTCGTACAGTTTTTGCTGTATTTCCAATGCTCGTACACAAAGTTTTTCAGCTTCGTTTGAGTATCCTTGCACCGAGTATTGTGCTCCCAACTGTGCGAGACTAGCTCCTAGATGAGAATAATTACCTTCAAGATGTTGTTGTGCCAGATTCAGTAATCTAACCCGGAATGTTTTAGCCTCACTCAATCGCCCCTGTATCAGATAGAGCAATGCTAAATTGGAAAGACTACTTGCCATACTAAGATTGTCACCTGCGAACAATCGTTCACCCATTTCTAGAGATTGTGAAAGAAGCGATTCAGCCTCACTCAGCCGCCCTTGAGAAAGGCGTAATACCCCCAACTGATTGAGACTCCCTTTCACATTAGGATGATCATCCTAATGCAGCCGTTTCCTCATTTCTAATGACTGTATGCAAAAAGACTCAGCTTCCTCTAAGCGTGCTTGGTCTAGGTAAAAACCTGCTAAATCACAGAGAGTATTTGCCACATCAGAATGATCATCTTCATGCAATCGCTGCCACATTTCTAAAGACTGTATGTAAAGTGACTCAACCTTGCCTAAAATCCCTCGCTTTTGATAGAAGCGTGCTACAGCCATGAGCGTCATTGCAACATCAGCATGACCACTCTCATAGTGAGAATGTATTACTTCCAGACACTTCTCATACCAAATCTTTGCCTCAGCATAGAGTCCTTTCCCTTCATAGAATTGTGCAAGACCACTAAATAGATATAAAAGATCTTCGCCCTGCAATTCTTGTGTGTGGTGCTGTGCTACCTCTTGCAAGTGAGAATGAATTGGTATAAAAATCAGAATTTGCTGACTAGTTGGATTGCAAGGGATCTGTGCGGCAATATCGACCAGTATAGACGTGAATGCATTCAATAATGATTGATCTCCGGTTGTCCCAGCTGCAATTCGGTGCTTCTCAGCTAAAAAGTTCTGAATTAATGTATGCAATCGGCAAACTTCTAAATTTTCTTTACTAATCTGCACCACCGAAGCATTATCTAAGCGCTTCCGCGCTTTTCGGATCAAATACTCTTCTCCCTTCACTCGCTGCATTATCCATTCCACCAACCACCAAGGGATTGCATCTGGTGCAAATAGACTCAAGAGCCTTGCTACTACCTGGCTATCTTCATCCAACTGCTTCCACGTCAACTCAAAAGCGGCTCTAACTCCAAGCTGTGCCGTCATTTGATACTGCGGCAATCGCTCTAAAGCCTCACATCTCAGTTTTTCAGCCTGCAACAGACCTAACATCTCTTTTAATGTCAAAAAACGATCTGACGCTAAATACCGCCCCACCAATTCAATTCCAAGAGGCAACCATCCTAATGCTTCGCATAACTCATCAGCAGTATTAGGGTCTTGTGATACTCGCTCCAGTTTCTCTAAATGCCCTAATAGCCCCCGTGCTGCTTCAGACTGCAACACGTCTAGCTCAATTTCAACAAAGTTGGCATCCAGTCCCCTCATCCGTGTTGTTAACAGCAACCGGAATTGACTCAGATTCGGCAGAAAACGTTGACATATCGCCCAGTGTTCGGCATCTGGAACATCATCTAACACCACTAAAACTTGACCACAAGGCTGCCAATGCCGCCAACACCATCGCACCAATTCCTCTGTTGGCAAGGATCTTACCCACTCATCACGAACTCCTGGAAGTTGCAAATCCAATTCAGCAATCTGGATGATTTGAGAAGCTAGATCCTCCCGTGCATTCAGCCAACATACTCCCCCCGGAAAGTAACTCTCCTGATAGCTCTTGGCATATTCGATCGCTAGCTGAGTTTTTCCTACACCACCCATCCCATAGACAGCTACCCAAACGACTGCATCCTTTCGTTGCAAAATCTTGTGCAACCGAGCAAGTTCTGTATCTCGCCCAACAAAGTTAGGTGTCGATCTATGGGAATCAAAGAGATTTGTCCTGTCAGGCTGAGTCTGAGCAGACGATTCCCCGTTCAAGACAAACAAATTGCCTTGAAGCCTGTTGATGTTAAAAATATCTCGTCTAGAGTACTGCCCGTCTGAGTGCATCATGCTCACGAACCACCCAGCTTATTTACTCTGCCCTCAATTTTCTCGATAGTGAAGATGTCTCGTCCAGCAGTCTGAGTATACGTTCGACTCCCTTCTATAGTCTGATCACCATTGATAGTCTGATCACCAACATTGGTCACCTGCTGCGCCAACTGTTGTAACGTTTGAGCAAATTGAGGATTACCCATTTCGTAATCTAGATACCCCGAAAGTGTTTCGAGCGCTTCGGGCGATCGCTCTTTCTCGATCTTCTCAATCGCATCCTCCGCCTTCTGATTCCCCTTAAATCGTGCCTTAATCGTTGATCGCAACTGCTCGATCGCGCCGCCGACCGCTTTCTTCGCGATTTCTCCGGCTCCAGACTTCACAAACTCATCAAAGGCAATTTTTGCGATCGTCGCTCCAGTCAAAGCATCCATAAGCCACCGCCAAACGACTACATTTTAGTTGTAGTTAATTCTTCTACTTCTGTCGGCAGTTTCCGTAAGATTACAGAATTAATTTCAGCAATGGTGACAATTTGTGCGGATGCCAAACGCAGTAGAGATGACAACAGGCATTTTGGGGGCGTTGAATGCCTAATACACCTCGTCGTGGTTGCCGATATCGATTAATACGATCGCTTCTTCCTCTTCTCCATCCAATGCCGCAAATCGGGGCACTGGTCTTTTAAGGGATGAGGGAGGCGAAGCCTCGCTGTGTCAGCAATTCAAGCATCGAGACTGGGCGACCACAGTATCCCATTGCCATTGCTGGAGTCGTAACCGTCTTGGAGGGTAACCTTGCCGTTCTTGACGACCTGCTGACTTTCACATTCTGGGCAGTGCATCAGCTCTGATCCACGCGATGCAACCATTTTACACATCACTCATTAACAGACCAGTGCCGTAGTGCCGCATAACAGAGACTCAAAATTTCTCAGTTTACAGGCAGTGGTTCGTTTCGAGAGACTCTTGGAGATCGAGGCAATGTTCCCAAAGCGTTGGTTTGCGTGACTCAATATCAAGCCAGTGCTATGTTGTAGCCGATCTGAGAGAATTGCTATTGCTGATGATTATTTGGTTAAACGGAGCATTTGGAGTTGGCAAAACTCAGACTGCCTTCGAGCTGCATCGCCGCATTCCGGGTAGTTTTGTGTTTGATCCTGAGCAAATTGGCTTTGCACTGCGTAAAGTGCTGCCACCTCAGATGCATCGAGACTTTCAAGACCATCCCGTCTGGCGTGAGTTCACTTACCAAACGTTGCGATACGTTGCTGAGAACTTTTCAGGTGTCATCATTGTTCCAATGACGGTTGTCAATCCGCTCTATCACGAGCAAATCATCGGTGCATTGCATCGAGAGGGATTACAGGTGTATCACTTTACTTTACTGGCTTCTCGCGAGACGATTCTGCGTCGGTTGCGATGGCGCGGGGATGGCAGCAACTCTTGGGGTGCGCGTCACCTGGATCGATGCTTGAACGCTTTATCAGACGAAAAGTTCGCAGTCCATCTCAATACCGAGAGAAAAACGATCGCGACTGTTGCAGAGGAAATTGCTCATTCTACAGGTCTTGCGCTCAAACCTCCTGGCATCAGAATCTTACGCCCCCTAAAACGGATAGCAATACAAATCCGCCATATTCGCTGGTAGCGATCAACGTCACGGTCTCAGTCTAGCTAAAGCTGAACTTCGCGCAGCCGACGTTCCAGGAAGCGGCGTTCACTGTTATTAGTTACGAGCTTCAGCGCACGATCGTAACTTTGGGCAGCAGCGACAGCGTTTCCGCCTCGTCGCCACAGATTAGCACGAGCGGCGTAAAACAGGTGATAGCTGTCGAGTTCGGTAGCAAGTTCATCCAGAAGGGTGAGTGCTACCTCATATCCCTCGACCATTGCAATCGCCACTGCCCGATTTAGTGAGACGATCGGGGATGGGTGCAAGCGTTCCATCACTGCATAAAGCTGAACAATCTGCACCTAATCGGTGTCTTCTGCTCGTGCTGCCTGACGCCGAAGGGCTGCAAACACTCGTGGAGCGAAGCTTTCGCCGCTTGCAGGGCAAACGATCCTGTGCCGTCTCGTAGTGCCTCTTCCACCAGTGGCAGTGCCTCAGCAATTTGCGGCTGATTCCAACGACGACGGTCTTGATCTTCGAGCAGCACCAAATAAATCGCCCTGCTCATCTAAACGGGCATCCCGACGTGCATCGTGCAGCAACATCAGTGCCACCAGTGCCGTGACTTCTGAGGGGGGTTGTGGGGACATCAACGCCCTCACGAGGCGACCGAGCCAGATCGCTTCGGCACACGGATCGGCTCTGATGATTGTTTGACCACGGGTCGCCGCATAGCCTTCGTTGAAAATGAGATAGATGACGCTCAACACGGCATCTATTCGGGCGGGTACGTCGGTTGTGTCTGGCACTTTGTAGGGAATGCCTGCATCCCGAATTTTGCGCTTGGCATGCATCAGCCGTTGCGCCATCGTCGCCTTTGGCACAAGAAAGGCACGGGCAATTTCATCGGTTTCGAGTCCGCCAAGCATTCGCAGTGTGTGAGCCACCTGAGTCTCAATTGCCAGTGCCAGGTAAGCGCAGGTAAAGATTAGCCTGAGTTGATCGTCTGGAATTTCAGGCACTGGTTTGCTAAAGGATGGTAGTTAAAATAAAGTCAGCGTTGAGGATGCATCAATGAACTGTCCAACTTGCCAAAGCCAAAATGTAGAGAAAAATGGGACAACCAGGCGTCAAGATAACAGTGTTGTTCAGAAATATCGGTGCAAGGCTTGCAAGCGACAATTCAACGAGCGAACAGGCACTCCGATGTCAAAGCTACGAACCTCATCAGTAATTGTGGGTGCGACTTTGAATGTCCGCAAAGGATTGGGCATTCGTGCGACCGGTCGTTTGGCAAGTCTCACTCAACCATCATGCGTTAGGAGCAAAGGCTTGCCCAGCAAACTCCTCAGTGATCACCGCCGGCACCGGAAGGGTCTGATGTCATGCTCGAAGGGGATGAACTGTACACTCGTGTCGGCGAGAACCTTCCCCCCGGAAGCCAGTAAAGGTTGAACAATCCATTTCATCGAACGCCAGAGTCGCTATTGGACTACCGCCCAGGCAGGCAAAAAGCAGACTCAATTGTTTGAGCAAGGCATTCAAAGAGCCTGGAATTGGGCAAAACCAGCCCAGTTCATTCGTTGGTTTACTGATGGTGACCGGCGCTATGGTAAAGCATTGTGGAAACTTGCCTGTGTCTATCTCAAATTAGGAGAAGCCTACCCAGATTACCAGCGCTGCAAGGTTTGGCGCGAAGGGCTAGAAGTCGCCATGAAAATCAAAGGTTCTCAAGGCAACAGGCGGATTGAGTGGGTTTACCCTGAGCATCCATTTACGGCTATCAGTGCCGGATCTGAGGTGCATGCCAATCATAACGAGGACCAAAACAGCGCACTTAGACGACGCTGTAGTGCTCACCGTAGACGACAGAACCTCTACGCCAAGTGTGTACAGGCTTAAAGCGGTAGAAGCTATCGCGGGAAACGCCCATGACTTTGCACGCCTGAGAGACGTTACCCAGCATTTTGGCGAGATTGAACATACCCAGTTTGTTTTGGATAATCTTGTCCTGTGTATTCATTGTGACACTCCCATTCGGTATCAAGTTTACACGAAGTGTCAGATTAAGTCTCGTTTATTACACGTAAAGAGACAACATCTTACCCATTATAGAATTTCTACATACCCTTCTGTTCCATGCACGCGAATTCGTTGCCCGTCTTTGATCCGTTGGGTCGCATGATCTACTCCAACCACCGCTGGTAAACCATATTCCCGTGCGATCACGGCTCCATGCGTCATCAGTCCACCCACTTCGGTGACTAAACCTTTGATAGATACAAACAAGGGTGTCCAGCTAGGGTCCGTAAATGTGGTGACTAATATATCGCCATCTTCCAGATCAGCTTCTTCCATGTTGAGAATGACCCGTGCGCGTCCTTCTATCACTCCGGCGGAAACGGGTAGACCGACGATCGCATCAGCTGGCAAATTCTCTCGTTTGTACTCACCTGCAATGATTTCACCCTCAGACGTGATTACACGCGGCGGCATTAGTTTTTCATAGCGTTTGTACTCACCTTTTCGTTTGCTGATGATTGAGTAATCCATTTGATTTGTGCATACAACGTTGCGAAGTTCTTCAAAGGTGAGATAGTAGGCATCTTCCTTTTCCTGAATCACACCTGCTTGGATGAGTTGTTCGACTTCTTTCAGCAATGCCTGCTTATAAACAAAGTAACGACTCACGATGCCGTATTTGGGATATTCACGATAGCCAATGAAACTCCGAAGCAGCTTGATCATGCGTTTTGTTTCATTGACCTTTTGTTCACCATCCGGTAATTGCTGCAATCGCTCTAATAGCTCTTGTTCTTTTCTTAAAGCTGACTGTTGCCCTTGCTCAAATTTGCGATCGCGTTCACCCGACTCTAAGTTCTTGATGTTACTCAAAATCATCGGAATCAGTGTGGGTGGTTTTTCGCTCCAACGAGGTCTCGTAATATCGATTTCTCCAGCGCATCGCATCCCGTATTGGTCAAGAAAAGTCGCGATCGCGCTCTGCGCTTCCTGTCCACCCTCAATCTGCACTAATTCACCCAGAAAATTATCCTCTTCGACCTGTTGCAAATACTCAATGACTTTCGGGTAAGGACGAATCGCATCCGCAACATCCAATAGTGCCAGACCCATTTGTGACGTAATATTGTTGGGTGCTGATTGAGCAAGCGTGTCCGCTACATTTTTTTCGCCTAACCACTCGTTCATTTTTTCATTGATCCAGGAGGCAGCATTCATCCCCGTAATCAGCACACCAAAACTCTGGGAATCAAAGTTGGTCTGCTTTAATTGCTGAATATCTTCCAGGATAAAATCAAATAGATCCGCTCCTGATTTCGTTTGGATGGTTTGTTTTAACGCTGCGATCGAGGCTTGGCTCTGTTGAATTAAATCAGCCACAATCGCCGGATCGTAATCGTTTAGGGTTTGAAAATCCGCAAGCGATCGCCTTTTACTGCTTTTGCCGGGACTCTGATCATCAGGTAACAATTTGATAAAATCCCCCCGCTCCAAGATGGTTGTCAGCGCATCTTTCATCAGCGGATCAGATTTTCCCAAGGTGACGTTTAATATCGTTTCTCTGCCGACAGGTGAAGCCAGCGTCGCTGTCACATCAACGAATAACCGTCCACCAGCCGTGTGCATGGGTGCAGGGGTCATTAACAGAAAAAAAGACAATCCCAAGGGTTTCATGGCATCGGTCATCATTTGGTTGTGACCGACAGAAACAAAGACGCGATTTTCCTGATCATTCATTTCAGGAATCGGGAATAACGTCGTGATTGGTCTACTCTGGACAATGTAAAACGTATCATCAACCAAACACCATTCAATGTCTTGGGGACTGCCGAAATGAGCTTCGATTGTTCGACCGATGCGCTCAAGCTGCACAATCTGCTCATCTGTCAGCACTTGTTGATTCTGCCGCTCAGTCTCAATCTCCTGTGCTTTTGTACCACCATCTTTTAGAGCACCAATTGCTAGTTTCTTGGTGGATATTTTCTTATCGATCACCTTACCGTTCCGCACTTTGTAGTTATCGGCATTCACCACTCCAGAGACGATCGCTTCCCCCAGTCCAAAACTGGCATCAATGGAGACCACCTTTCGATTACCAGTAACCGGATCTGCCGTAAACAAAATCCCTGACATCTGTGGAAAGACCATCTTTTGAACCACCACAGACAGGTAAACTTTACGGTGGTCGAAGCCGTTTTGCAGGCGGTAAATGATTGCCCTCTCGGTAAATAGCGATGCCCAGCACTTGCTGATGTGCTTGAGGATTGCTTCTTTCCCAATAATATTTAAATAAGTATCCTGCTGACCTGCAAAGGAGGCTGTGGGTAAATCCTCTGCTGTTGCGCTTGATCGGACGGCGTAGGCAGCTTTTTTTCCAAGCCTGGAAAAAAAGTGGGCGATCACTTCACTCATATCTTCAGGAATGGCTATCCCTTCGATAATCCTGCGAATCTCACTGCTAACTTCACGGATTTTATCCCGCTCATTCACCTTCAAACGCGATAACTGCTCCAGTAATTCGTTAATCGACGGTGTTTTCTCAATGATTCTTTTATAGCAATACTTCGGACAGTTTTTTGAACGCTTCTAAAAAGCTTTCAGGGCTTACGGTTCCAGCATTGAGCTATTTTTTCAAAGTTGGCTCTATTCCTAACTTTGAAAATAAGATCCTGTTCCGCGAGCGAGTCAGGGTTTGAGCCGGAAAATCTGCTCAAATTTTGTCCGAAGTATTGTTATAGGCGATCGTCGAAATACAAAAGCCATTGGGTACGAGTATTCCTTCAATCCTGGAAAGTTCTCCCAGGTTCGCCCCTTTACCTCCAACGACTCCAATTCTGGTTTCATCAATGTCCGGAAAACCAAGCACATAGAAACTCATAGATTGACCTCTTTTTCTTCTAAAGGATGCCAATTCTCTCGATTTAGGCGATAGACAAAGCAATCATCGTCTCCAAACTGACGACGCTCTACACATTGGAATCCCAAGCGTTCATAAAAGCGATGAACGCGAGTATTGCTGATCAGCGGATCGACGAGGACTGCCGTTACCAATGAGTCAGAAAAACAGCGGGTAAGGGCAAGGTGCATCATTTGAGTCCCATAACCTTTGCCTAAATCTGTCTCCGCTCCAATCCAGATGTCGATCGCCCGAAGATTTTCTGCTACATCCCTCCAGTAGTGGCTTTCCTCCCGTGCCGGATCGATAATTTGAATGAATCCGAGCGCCCGACCGTCGATCTCTGCAATCAGTTGTTCTCGCCAATCAGGGGTGCGATCGAGTTCTATCTCCCAATGCCAATCATCGTTTGGATCAGAGGCGATCACATGCGGTTGTTCATCCCAGTGTTGCAGGAGGTCTAAATCAGCGGAAGTAGCAGGGCGCAAGTTTATCATTCGCTAACCAGCATTTTTTGATAATTTGCAGATAGCTTCTGGTAGGCGTGCGATCGCATTGCCAGTAACGTCACCATTAACCCAATGAGTCCGGTTAGGGTAAATAAAAGGGCAATGCCGCGATTGGCTCCAGTGCCAAACCAGTCACCAATTAGATCTACGCCTGACCCTGTAGTCATAAATGGGATGAAAATGAACTGGGCGATCGGTCCAATCATAAAGGCGGTGAGGGGTGATGCCGCTTGCTCAATACTCTGGGCAAAGCCGAAAACACGCCCTTGCCGTTCCAATGGAATGACGGTTTGCAGAATCGTTTGTTCTGCTGCTTCAACGACTGGAATTAGACAGAGATAAATGAACATCCCAATAGCTAACGATGCAACCGAGGCTTGAATCGTAAAGCCAGTGGCAATCACCCACATAACAATATTTGCCAGAAATAGGGTTTGTAATGGACTCTTTCCTAACCCTCGTTTAGCAACAACCAAGCCACCCACAATAAATCCCAGGCTTAAAAGTCCCCACAAAATTCCCCACACTTGTACTGAAACCAGGGATAGACCGTAGGCATCCATCAGGGACATGAAGACACCACCCAGAAAATTATTGAAGCAATTAAAGAAAATCAGTCCAAATAAGCCGGGGACGAGCGCGATGGCCCGAATCGTCCCGCGAATGTCGATGTGTTGGGTGTGATGTTCCGGATGGATAATCGTTTGTTCGGGAATGGGGAGAGTACTCAGATGCAGGATGACGGCAACCGTCAGGGCGATCGCAAACACCATCACCCAATAGACACCCAGAAAACCGATCGCCAATCCGCTAAAGATAGAAGCGATGAGAAATGACACCCCATTGGCGGTACCCACCAGACCATTGGCTTTGTCTCGCTCAGCTTCAGGAATCAGCAGGGTGACGAGGGTTGGTAGGGCGATGGTGCGGATATTCCCTGCGATCGCTCCCATCAAAGTTAGCACAATAAAAATCCACAGCGGAATGCTGGACACATCGGTAAAAACAGAGGGTGACGTAGAGCTAAAAATGATCTGAGCCAGCAGATATAAAATAAGCGAGCAAGCGCTGGACAGTAACATCACCGTTTTCTTACGGTAGCGATCGACCAGCGAGCCGAGAAAGAACCCAGAGAGGGCAACCGTTCCAACATACACACCCGCCATCACTGAGGTTGCCAGTACGGATTGAGTTTGCAGAAAAACCCAGAAGGTGACGGCAAACCAGACAAACGTGTTGGTCAGTGCAGCCACCAGCGAGTTGGCTATGATGGCGTAAAACGTTTTGGTCATTGAATACCCTTAATTCATCCATTAAGAGGGGGTTGGAGGTGGCTAGTTACGGCAGGGGCTGACTCCCAGTGATTGTTGCGCCCATCGCTACATTGACTCAGAATGTAGAAAACCATAGTTTCTCTATTGGATAGAGTTTTCTTAGAATAGCGGTCGCGGCTGCTTTTCACTTCATCCAACGAGGTGAAGCTAATATTTCTCCATCTTTTGGTGGATGAGTATGCTTCACATTCTTTCTTGGCGCGATCGTAGCTCAAAATTTAACGCTTTAATCGATAGTGCAGCAACATGAACCCATTGTTGTAAATCTTGCTATTGGCGAGTTCCAGCGAAGTTAACTCAACTACATCTGAAAACAGTGCAATACCCGAACCGAGTAGAATCGGATGTACTTTGAGAATCATTTCGTCAATTTCTGGGAAAAGGGCTGTTGCTAAATTTCCGCCACCGCATAGCCAAATGTCTTTACCTGGTTGTTGCTTCAATTTTCTAACCAGTGCCACAGGATCGGTTGAAACCACTGCAATAGTTGGATCAGGGCTTTTTTCTACTGTGCGAGAAACAATGTACTGCTCCATCTGTGGATAGGAGTTGGTAATCCCCTCATGGAGTTCAACCTCATAGGTTCCGCGCCCCATCACAACTGCATCAAAAACCTGATTCTCGGCAGTAATGCCCAACTTGTCCCGAAAATGGGCTGGAATTGTCTCCGGAAAGAGTTGAAGCAAATCAGCAACGTGATCTCCTTCCATCAAGAAGAAGTCAAATGAGCCGTCTTTACGGGCAATAAATTTATCGACTGTGCAAGCAATGTAGTATTTCAATTGACGCATACTTAACTTCCCTGCAAATTATGGACGGACTGCAGCGATTAAATCTCCTGGGCTGTTTCGATGCGATCGCCAAAATTGCACATGGTACAACCCACATTCTGTAGTATCTTTGTAGTATAGCCATGTAGCAAGACTATTCTCTACATCTAAAGGAGGAGATTCCAATCTGCTGGATTATCACAAAGTTGAACTCTGAACACCTGGTTTTGCGAGTGGTTTTACTCTAGCTCGTCCTGTTTCGATTGTATTTATTTTGATGGGACTCCAACGTGCCTGATCGAAATCCATCACAAGATTTTGATAGTGGTACAACAATTTGATAGTTCAGTACGAGAACTTTATCTAAACTAGAAGCAATGAATGATACCAGACTACCGGAAATTAATTTTGAACAGGGTAAAGCTGTACAAAATCGCGGGGGATGCCTTTGTGGAGCAGTTCGCCTGGAAATTTCTGCTGAGCCTTTTCGGGTGGGCATTTGCCATTGTCTAGACTGTCGCAAGCACCACGGGGCGGTATTCAATACTGTTGCAGTGTTTCCTGCCGATGCGGTCAGCATCACTGGCACGGTGTCCAACTATCGCGATCGCTATTTCTGCCCAGTTTGCGGCTCCTCGGTCTTCGGACGATCTGGCGACGAAATCGAAATCCCTGCTGGCACCTTCGATAGGCCGAATCAAGTGACACCCACCTATGAACTCTGGATGTGTCGTCGAGAGGATTGGCTACCCCCGTTCAACGTTGCACGTCGATATGAGCATGATCGCGAAGGGACGGCACGCACCGAACCATAACAACGGGTAGAGGGTGATTAAATTGACAGAAGCCTGTCAATTTGGTAAAGTGCTGTCATATGAGTGAACCGAGTGCCAATGGCAGTGCCTTTACCGAACTCATCCTTGAGGTCTTTCGGCTAAATGGGCTTTTGTTGGAAGCGGGCGATCGGTTGACCCATCCCGTTGGGTTAAGTAGTGCCCGTTGGCAGGTGCTTGGCGTTGTGGAACATCAATCAACACCCGTTGCTCATGTTGCTCGAATCATGGGGCTAACTCGACAAAGTGTTCAGCAAACCGCTGATGCCCTGGCAAACGATGGATTTATTACCTATACAGACAATCCTCACCATCGTCGTGCCAAATTAATGACCATTACATCCAAAGGTCGTAAAGCCCTCGATTACGTCCAGCAGTGCCAGACTGATTGGGCAAATCAAGTCAGTGAAACGCTTTCATTAGAAGCATTAGAGACTGCTGTTACAGTCTTGCAACAACTCAGAGAACGTCTCGAAAGCCACGAAACTGATGGACTGGATGAATAATGGCGATCGCCCTCCATCATTACTATTAAGGAAACACAATGAAAATTACCGCTTCTGCCATTTCGTTGAACGTGGATGATGTCACTGCATCGGCTACCTTTGCCAAACAACATTTTGGTTTCAACGAGCAAATGTCAGCCGATGGCTTCGTCTCCCTTGTCAGAGAAGATGCTGGCTTCAACCTGGTCTTTCTAAAAACTGGCTTGGAAAGCTTTAAACCCATCCACATGCGTGAACATCGGGCAGATGGATTGCTGATTGCATTTGTGGTAGATGACATCGACACGGAATATGCACGACTACAAGCGGAAGGTGTACCAATCACAACTCCAATTGAAACTGAACCCTGGGGTGAACGATTCTTTCAAGTGACAGACCCGAATGGGGTAGTGATTCAACTGGTTCAGTGGATGACTCAATCTGACTAGGAGAGAGTTGCATGAACTCATTCAATTTTCGTTCTGCTACTCCATCTGATGCTGATGCTGTAGCACAGGTTTATCTCAGTTCTCGAAAAGCGTTTGTTCCATTTGCTCCGATCGCCCATTCTGAGGCAGCTGTTTATGAATGGATTCGTGACATCTTGATTCCTGGAAGCCAGGTAACAGTAGTAGAGCGAGACAATAAGATTATAGGCATGATGGCATTGTCAACGACCGAAGGAACAGGATGGATTGATCAGCTTTATTTACATCCTGATGTCGTTGGGCAGAAAATTGGAACCAAGCTGATTGAACGCGCAAAAGCAGAACTGGGTTCTCCGATCCGGCTTTATACGTTCCAGGAGAATCAGGGGGCAATTCGATTTTACGAACGACACGGATTCAAAGCGGTTCAGTATCGTGATGGTTCTGAAAATGAAGAAAACTGTCCTGATATTTTGTACGAGTGGCGTGTGTAATTGAGCACCTCAGCTATCAATTCATTTTATGAATGGTTCCACCAGCGATCGCACTCGCTCTGTATCATCTAGGCTAACAAGGGGCATACCGTGGGCGGGCACGATGACTGGATTATCCGCTAAAGCCCCCATGACCGTTTGCGCCACTGCCTGGACATTTGAGCAAAGCACCTTCAGATACACCCGATTCACCTTGAGTCCGGGCGCACTACCCGTTGACCAAAACAAAAACTTTGCCAGCCAGTTGTCCGGTAAGGATGTCCAATGACTCACAATTTCATCAAGATATACAACTGGACGTTCTCCCCGTCGTGCGATCGCGATTGTGCCTCCTTTTTTCGTGCCGGGAACTTCTCGAAGTTCCACCTGAGAAGCTGTGAGTTTTGCCAGCGGCAGGAATGGTCTGACTCCATCCTGATTAATTTGCTCTAGGGCAATGTCTGGAGCATAAGAAACGGCAGTAGGATAACGAGTTTGCCACTCAGCGTGACCTAAATCGTGACCCGAATGAGGGGCAATTAAGGCTACAACTTGTCCCTTTGCATCGATCGCTGCAAAATCTGCTTCGGAGAGTCCAATGGGTGGACTAATGACGGCTAGATGATTGCCGTCCAGCACAAAGGCAAATGCATTGGCTTTATATCCATTGGCAACATACTCATAGACCCATACGTTGCTATTTTCAAGTACTTTTTGCCAAGTCATACGATTTCTCTATTGTTGATTATTGGTCATTGGTTACTGATCACTAGCGGCAAGTGACAAATGACGAACGACAAATAACTAATTCAACCGATACGCTGTTGTGATGACAGGTTCCCTCTCCGGGAGGCTCACGAAATTGCTCCACCAGAAGGTTTTTCCATCCCTGATGCTGACTCGATAGGATGAGTGAACTATCTGCTTCAGCGTCAGAGTTAGTGTAAATCTCCATGACATAAAACCAACGCGCCTAGTTCCGATTGTAGTCATTTTCGCTTCGTTCACTTCAAATTTTGAAAACCAACCACAAGATTGTGATAGTGTCGCAAGAATCAGATAGTCAGGTGCAAATGATCTCTCTACTCTAGAAGAAATTGTAGAGTGAGGGTTTTATGGAGAAACAACGTTCAACAAATTTTTCTACAGAAACTATTCTTGCTGGTGACTGAACGTGAAATTCATGATTTGAAAGGCGATCGCCTTAATTGACTCGTCGAGAGTATTTGAAATAATGTTTAATTCTTTTTCGCAAGGAGCATTTTTAACCACTTTTTGTTTAGCCAGTCTAACCGTTTGCAATGCTCATAACAATAATTCTGACATTTACAAAACAGATGGAGACATCACATGATTACTGTCCATCACTTAAATAACTCTCGCTCCCAGCGCATCCTGTGGCTGCTGGAAGAACTGGGTTTGGAGTATGACATCAAGTACTACGAACGTGACCCCAAAACGCTGTTAGCCCCTGAATCGTTGCGACAGGTGCATCCTTTAGGTAAGTCGCCTGTCATTACTGATGGAACGCTGACGTTAGCAGAGTCGGGAGCTATCATTGAGTATTTGGTAGGGCAATACGGGGAAGGACGATTAATACCTCCACCTGGCACACCAGAGCGGCTGCGCTATACCTACTGGCTGCATTATGCCGAAGGTTCCGCCATGCCACCTTTGTTACTCAAGCTGGTTTTCGATCGCATTGAACAACAGCCGATGCCGTTCTTTGTCAAACCGATCGCGCACAGGATCACCAGTCGAACCAAAGAGGCATTCATCACTCCTCAAATTACACAGCACTTGAATTATCTTGAATCAATAGTCCGGACAGATTTTGACAAGAAAGCTACCCATCGCATAGGGTGCAAATAATCACAAAAGCACGAGATGGATAGCGATGGAAGCCATTGTACAAAGCCTACTGACCGAAGTGGGCAATTTCGCAAACCTCAAACGAAATTCTTCATGACCTTATTCGCCACGATGTTGATGGTGTGCGGCAAAGTCAACTTTAGTAACCTGAGTCGATACAGTGATTTAAGCGAACGCACCTACCGCCGACAGTACAAACAAGAGTTTGAATTTGCAGCGTTTAACCGAGCGTTGGTGGGTCGCTCCAGTCAAACGGGTGCAGCTTTGTTAGCCGTCATGGACTGCTCGTTTGTTGCGAAGAGCGGGAAGGCAACGTTTGGGCTGGATAGGTTTTGGAATGGGTGTGCCAGTCGAGTCGAAACGGGATTAGAGATTTCGGTGATTGGGGTGGTCGATGTGGAGACTGAGCAGGGTTATGCCTTATCGGCAGAGCAAACGTATGCCCAATCGACTTTGCCAGAGTTTACTCGCATGGATCAATACCTCTACCATCTCGATGGTGTACGCCCTCATTTGCCGCCCGAAGTGGAATATCTTGCGGTCGATGGTGCCTATGCAAAACAGAGTTTTGTCTCCGGGGCGGTGGATCTCAAGTTGCAGGTGATCAGTAAATTGCGCTGTGATGCGAATCTCCAGTTTTTCTACACGGGCGAACAGAAGCGACGAGGCAGACCGCGCCAGTATGCGGGCAAAGTTGACCTCGCTGACTTGAGCCGCTTCACGTTTGTCGAAACGGTACAGCCCGATGTGGCTCTGTACACGGCTGTTGTCTTTCATGTATCGCTCAAACGCTCGATTCGAGTCGTCTATCTCGTAGATCGTCGTCACCCGACCCGCACTCGCACCTGCCTATTATTCAGCACTAATATTGAGCAAGACCCGATGCAGATTTACCAGTACTACAAACTGCGCTTTCAAATTGAATTCATCTTCCGCGATGCCAAGCAGTTTACCGGACTGGAGGATTGCCAAGCTCGCGATGCCCAAAAGCTCGCGTTCCATTTCAATGCCAGTTTGACAGCACTCAATTTGGCGAAGTTCGACGCGCTGCAACAGCATTCAGGACAGCACCCGTTCGTCTTCTCAATGGCAAGCGTCAAGCGACGAATGCTCAATCAGCATCTCCTCGACCGATTTATTTGCAACTTAGACCTGGAGCCAAGCCAAATTAAATCCCATCCCAACTACTCAACCCTCTGCAACTACGGCATCATCGCCGCCTGATTCTGTCCGAACCATTGTTGAATCAGAATTGGAGAAAACGCTCTGGTTTACGGGAAATGAATTTATGGCGGCTGATATTCAGATGAGCGTTCCCGTTGAAGCAGCGGTAGCGCGAGGTGGGTTGAATGCTAGTCGTCCACGGTTGATGGAATTTTGCGATCGCATCCACTCCCGTCCAGCGTACCAACGAGCCTTAGAGCGGGGTGGTGCCTATCAGCTTGTAAGCTAGTTCAATCATTTATTCTAGAAGGATAACTCTATGACAGACCAACATCCTTTGCTTCTTCGAGCCGAACAAATTACGGCAAATTTGCACAGCTTTTCGCATCCCTGGAATCCAAACTCTGAACTGGCAGGAACTCAGTTAGGTAAGATGGTTGGGCTACAGCGCACAGGGGTTAACTTTATCCAAGTCCCCCCCGGCAAAGAATCATTTATTTATCATTCTCATTGTCGAGAAGAGGAATGGATTTATATTCTATCGGGTCATGGCGTGGCAGAAATTGATGGATCAGAAGTTGCAGTCGGCGCTGGAGATTTTATGGGATTTCCTACGCCTTCGATAGCTCATCATCTGAGGAATACAGGTAATGAAGATCTGGTATATCTAACCGGAGGAGAAAACTTAGATGTCGAAATTGCTGAGTTTCCGCGTTTAGGCAAACGAATGATTCGGCGTGACGGCGCGATCGAAATCTATGACTTATCCGATGCCAAGCCCTTTGAACCGTTAGATCCATGATGATAAACACTCACTGGAGTTTCAATGGAGATACAGATTGAACCTTACAAAGCTGATCAACTTGATGCCATTATTCGTCTTTCGCTTCGAGCTTGGACTCCGGTCTTTGAATCGATTCAGAACGCGATGGATTTTGATGTTTACCAGGAACTCTATCCCGAAGATTGGCGTGTGAGTCAGCAAAAGGCAGTGGAATCGGTTTGTACTGCTAAGGACACCGATGTATGGGTGGCGATGGATGCTGGTTCAATTACAGGCTTTGTGGCTGTAAAACTTGATGCGGAGTCTCGCATGGGTGAAATCTACATGGTCGCTGTTGATCCAGATTTTCAAGATCGTGGCATTGGTAGCGCTTTAATAGAATTTGCACTGGATTGGATGAAAGAAGCAGGAATGTCCGTTGCAATGGTCGAAACGGGTGGTGATCCGGGTCATGCTCCAGCCCGACGCACCTATGAAAAACTTGGTTTTGGACTATTACCGATCGCCCGATATTTCAAGAAGCTCTAGGACACAGGATTGATCAGGATTGGTCTTGAATCGCTTTATCAGCCACACCGTAGACAACACAATGAAGCTTTGACTGCTCTCAGTTGAAAACATCCCTCGATTATCAGCTCCAAGTGTTAGGTCAAATCATTGCTTGCCAAATCATTGCTTTTTTCTCCATCATTTTGACAAATTCGTCTTTACCATCCATATAACCTTTAATGTCGTGAGGATACTGTTTTGCTAACTGCCGTTTTAATTCACTATATTGTTGAGCATCATCAGGATGGGCAATCATGTAGTCACGAAATGCTAAATGACGAGTGATTTCAGGTGAACCGCCTTCGTAGGTATGTACGTTGTGGGTTCTAATCTCAGGAGAACAACTCTTACGAAAGTAACGCCGACCGGGAAGCCCAAATTCACCCATTGCTTCGTATCCAATGGTTGTCATTGCCCCATTCTGTTCATCCGTTTTGGCAATGCTTTTTACTTCAATCAAAAAATCAATCACAGGTTTAGCATAAATGCCTGGAATTGCAGTACTGCCAATATGGTGGATGGCAACGATATTTTCTCCCATCACCCATGCGAGTTGCTGAGACTCTTTTTGAAACTCTTCCTGCCATACGGGATCAGGGGGGACAACTTCTACTTTCATAGTCTCGTTAATTTATCCGATAAGCTTTTGGAGTCGTGCCTTTCATCTGGCGGAATTTTTTACTGAGATGACTGTGACTCTTGAAACTACATAGTAAAGCAATATCCGCGATCGAGCGAGCGCTTTGTTTCAACAATCGTTTTGTTCGTCCAATCTTACGATATACATCCCTGAAAATTAATCCCAAGATTTTGACAGTAGCACAAGAATCAGACAGCGGGAGACTGAATTGTTGATTAACCTGAAAACGCAGCTAGCAGCCAAGCCTGCCAATATCCACGTCTGCAAAAATCATTTGTAACCATCTACCATTATTCAACTGGGAGGAGGGAGTGTATGACTAATCAAGTTACCAACTTCAATCATACGAAGAGAATGAAGAAAGAACTGAAAACGGCTGCCTTCTGAAGTTAAGCTTATCTCGCATTTGGGATTTGCATCTATGCTGCTCTCGGATGAACCGCGCATCTGGCAGGGACGCGATCCGGTACGGATCAGCTTCGCTGCACGCTTTGGTAAAACGTATTGGCATATTTATGAACCTATCCGCGATCGCTCCTTCAGATTTACCTCTAAGCAGGAAGTACGACAATGTTTAGAGAAACGATTTCCTGGTCACTAGATTCTCTCTGAGGTGAGTAAGATGTTTAGCAAAGAACCCCTCATTGCAGACCTGGCTCAACTTGAATTACAGGTACTCCTCACAAATGGAGGTCAGTATGGCTCACTTGATCTACACGGCGAACTCGTCACTCGACGGCTACATCGAGGATATGGATGGCAAATTTGACTGGACAGCGCCAGACGATGAATATTTCAGGTTTATCAGCAACCTCGTACGGAAAGCTGGCACTTATCTCTACGGGCGTCGAATGTATGAGACCATGATGGTTTGGGAGACCGACCCCAACTTAGCTGCTGAGTCTCCACTCAGGCGCGACTTCGCAGAGATCTGGCAAGCAGCCAATAAAATCGTGTACTCCAAGACATTGGAGAGAGTATCCACTCGCAAAACACAGCTTGAGCGAAGCTTCGATCCAGAAGCCATTCGACAATTAAAAGAGGCTGTTGAACAGGATATCCTTATCGGTGGTGCTGAGCTTGCTGCCCACGCCTTTCGATCAGGATTGATCGATGAGTGTCATCTGTTCCTCCTACCGATCATTGTAGGAGGCGGCAAACCATCCCTCCCAGACAACGTTCGATTGGATCTCGATCTTTTAGAGGAACGCCGCTTTGGCAGTGGCGTGATTTTCCTCCGTTATCGAACAAGATTCTTCCGCAGTTGATTCTGGTTGATCCACTGATCCAGCAAATTCTGCTGTCTCTTCATGCGGATATAACTACGGAGCATCCGACCGGGCGGCTCTTTGGAAATTCATTGGCGATCGCTCTTGCATCTCGGCTCCTGCAAAATCACTCAGCTTGGAACGTTCAGTGTTTTTCTATGCGTAGCGGATTGCCTCTCTATTTGCGCGATCGCGCCCTGGAATTCATCGAATCCCACCTGGATCAATCCTTTACCCTCGACCAGCTTGCCGACGAACTGGGGATGAGCGTGTACTATTTCTGCCGCCAGTTCAAGCAAGTAATGGGCGTTGCTCCCCATCAGTATGTGACCCGACGACGGATTGAGCGGGCGAAAGAATTGCTCTGGCATAGTCAGTTGCCGATCACAGAGATTGCCCTCCAAGTTGGCTTTGCAACGCCCAGTGCGTTCAGCAGGTTGTTTCGGCAAGTCACCGGGACAACACCCAAAAACTTTCGTCAGCAGCGGTAAAGGAGCGCAAGATCAGCACCACACCGATCGTATAAAGATGGCTGGTTGAGAACGAAAGAGTGTTAGCACTGGGTGAAGCGAGTCGTTAGCTGGCTTTACATTCTCTGTACAAATTGTGTCAATCATTAATCCTGGCGTGTCAGAATCAGATGCTGGAGGTGCATCTCAGCTAATCGTTCAGCTCGATTCGCCTGAATACCGAGGACGAGTTCACCAATCAAAGCGTAGTAAACCATGCGGGCGCGTACCGTTGCTTCAAACGGTGCGAAGCCAACTTCTAAAAACAAATTTTTTGTATAGTCGAGACGACGCTGATCAACCTGGGCAAGAATTGCTGCAATTCTAGAATCATTTGCTGCCCAGGCTCGAATTGCATTTTCGACTTGACCCTCGTCTTGAATTGCCAGTTCAAACAAGTGAAGCAGTTTGGCCGAAGCGTTACCGCCTACTGCCTCAACTTGCTCAATAATGCTCTCAGTTTCACGATTAACCCATGCTTGCAAAATCGCTTCTAAAAGCTCTTCCCGATTTTTAAAGTGCCAGTAGAAGCTACCCTTCGTGACATTCAGCAATTTAGCCAGTGGCTCAACTCGCACGGCTTCAACTCCGTTCTTTGCTAAAACCTCTAGCCCTAAGTTGATCCAGTCTTGCTGTCCAAGCCTGGAAATCTCATTCTGCTTAACCATACGGTGGCGTATTGACATTTGCGAGACAGGTCACTAATCTATAACCATACGGTAGCGTATTCAAGAGCAATTTGATACGGCAAAATCATTTAGAACCAAGGAGATAAAGATGCTCCGAGTGAGTGGGTACTGGTTCATTGCGATCGGGATTCTCCATCCCCTTGTCCACGGATGGCTTTTTGCTAAACCTTTGATGGATATTGTGCAAGATGGTTGGTTTAACGCGATCGCACCCAATCCGGCAAATCCTTTTTATGACCGAGAAGATGCGTTTTGGTGCATGATGATCACGCCATTTCTCCTGATCATCGGATGGCTCTGTTGTTGGGCACAAACAAAAGGGATTCGCTTACCCAGTTTTCCAGGTTGGATTCTCTTGCTAACGGCTGTTGTTGGCGTGACGCTTGAACCTTTTTCGGGATTTTGGCTGATTATTCCTCCTGCGTTGCTCATGCTGGTTGACCGACAACGGGACCAAGAACCTCTGAAAAACTTGCTTTAACACTGGGTCTGATGGGGTAGTCGTCGCCCACTCAACATCGCCGTTCATCCACTGCTAGCGATTTTTCGGATGCACTGCCAAGGCTCAAATGATCGAGTGCAAAGGAGTTGTTGTATCGCTTCGCTACTGAAGGGCAAATTCTAGATTAAGTTGGCTAGGAGGCAAATTATGTTCAGCATTTTGCAGATTCTGACCGTGGTGTTTGTGGCGGTGGCAATGGCTTTGGCTCTCGCACACGCCCTTGAACTACCGGGCAAGATGCGACTCAGCAAGGAAACATATTATGCCATGCAGCCTATTTATTATCCAGGATTCACGATTGGAGGGATTAGTGAGCCAGTCGGCATAATTTTGACAATCATTCTGTTGTTCTTAATGCCATTCGGAAGCATGGACTTCTGGTTAACGCTTGTAGCATTAATTGGACTTTTCGGAATGCAAGCAGTGTATTGGCTCTTCACGCATCCAGTGAATCAGTTTTGGGTTGAGGATGAAAGCCTTGATCGCTTCAGTTCTGGCTTTTTCTCGGTTGGGGCAACTAGATCTCGGTTTGAGAACAAAACCCGTCCGCCGGAATGGACAGAGTTGCGCGATCGTTGGGAGTACTCACACGTAGCGCGAGCGGGATTGGCGCTTGTGAGCCTGATTGCGCTTGTCACTACCCTCTCTTGCCGCACATAGCCAGAATTGAATTCTGATCGAGAAATCACTCGTTCATTGCACTCGTTCATATCAGCAGAGCAGGTTGTTTTTATCAGTAAGAGGCTGAGTTCATGCCACAAACCAACACAGTCACCTCAATTTCTCCTGAACTCGCGGCTCGGCTTCGCGCTATGCCCAAAGTTGAGATCCACGTTCACGTTGAAGGAGCAACAGATGCAGAAACGTTTTATCAGATAGCGCAGCAGAATCACGTTGAGTTACCGACAAGTTCATTAGAAGAATGGAAGTCATTCTTTGAGTTTCGCGATTTTTCGCATTTCATCCAAGTTTACGCAGCAGCAGTTCAGTGCTTGCAAACGCCGGAAGACTATGCCCTGATGATTGAACGGTTCTACAAACGACAAGCGGAGGAAAACATTCGCTACACGGAAGCTTTCTTGAGTGCCTCGTTTCTGACGCAAAAGTTTCAAGATGACGAAATTTTAGACGCGATCGCCGCAGGACAATCGGCGGGAGAAGCCAAGTACCATTGCCAGATTAATCATCGCCGCAGGACAATCGGCGGGAGAAGCCAAGTACCATTGCCAGATTAATCTCATTCCCGATATTGCGCGTGAGGTTCCTGATTCTCAAGAGCGCGTTTTGGAATTTGTTGTGAAAGGGAAAGAGCGCGGGTTATTTGTGGGTTTAGGCGTGGGAGGGCTTGAAGTTGGGTATCCACCAGAACTGTTCACAGAAACGTTTGCTCAAGCCCGTCGGCAAGGACTCCACCTGGTGGCTCATGCAGGCGAGGCAGTGGGAGCAGAAAGCATCTGGAGCGCAGTGAATACGTTGAAACCTGAGCGAATTGGACATGGCATTCGGTGTTTAGACGATCCTGAATTAGTAGAATTACTCCGCCAACGTCAGCTTCCTCTGGAAGTGTCTCCCCAAAGCAACTATTGTTTAGGTGTTGTCGAGCGAGGTCAGCCTCACCCCATCCGCAAGATGGTTGATGCTGGGCTGTATTGCACCGTCAACTCAGACGATCCAGCCATGTTTTCCATGAGTTTGACAAACGAGTATTTAACGCTTGCAGCACAAGGATTTAGTTGGGAGGAACTTTGGCAACTCAATTTGAATACTTTGGAAGCAACGTTTCTGGATGAAGTCGAAAAGGACAAGTATCGTACTGAGTGGGAACAATTCACGCGATCAGCCAGCTAGCAATTGTGTTTAGTGGTCAGTTGAGTTTTTCTCGTTTATCAAAGTCTTCACAAATCCACTCAACGCAATCGTTAAGCAACTTCACTTGAACTCGTGGAGGGTGAACCAATGGAGCGATCGCAAACAGAACTGCAAACCAGTTACGACCGTGTGGCGGCAGAATACGCCAAGCGATTTTATGATGAGCTAGATCGAAAGCCGTTTGACTGCAAGATGTTGGATTGGTTCATCGAGAAGGTAAACGGGGTTGGAACAATTTGTGACTTAGGGTGTGGTTCTGGACACATTGCAAATTATCTACATAATCGCGGTTTAGAAGTGTGCGGTATTGATTTGTCGTCGGGAATGGTCGAACAGGCGCAAAAGTTAAATCCAAACATCACTTTTCAACAGGGCGATATGCTTTCCTTAGATGATTTTGCTGACAACTCTTTCGGTGGGATCGCCGCCTTCTACTCAATTATTCATGTTCCTCGTTTATTAGTCGTTGACGCTTTACGAGAGATGAATCGGGTATTGCGCTCAAGAGGAACACTGTTACTCACATTTCACATCGGTCAGCAAACCCATCACCTCGAAGAATGGCTCGATCAGAGAGTCTTTCTAGACTTTCACTTTTTTGAAACAGCACAGATGAAAGTTGATCTTCAAATGGCAGGCTTTGAGTTAGAAGAAGCAGTAGAGAGAGATCCATATCCTGAGATAGAAGTTCAGACTCGTCGCGCTTATCTTTTTGCAAAGAAGCTGTAAACGAATACACCGGCGCATTTATGAGTGAAGCGATCGCTCAACAACACCTCACTTAAATTTGTCGCGTCGATCAATTCTTGTCATGGCTTCGTATCGAGCACTGAGGCATAAAGCAATGAGTTTAAAGGAAGTTGATATTGATGTCCTGGTCGTGGGCGCTGGTCCTGTCGGATTAGCAATGGCTTGTGAACTGATCAGGCATGGTGTGCGCTGTCGCGTGATTGACCAAGCCACAGAACCAGTCCAAACCTCGCGTGCCCTCGGCATTCAAGCCCGAACACTAGAGGTGTTTGAAAACATGGGTGTCATCGACAAAGTTCTAGCAGTGGGAACAAAGGCAAAAGGAGTCACAATCTACGATCGCGATCGCGTCATCTTGCGGATCAGTCTGCAACACATTCGAGAGAAAGATAGCCAGTATCCCTTTCTCCTGATCTTGCCTCAGAGCCAAACCGAGTCTATCCTCAACGATCGCTTGCATGAACTCAGTGGCAAGGTTGAGCGATCGCGAGAACTATTCGATATCCGGCAAGAAAATGGTGTAGCGATCGCCCGGGTCAAAGCAGCCGAAACAGACTCAAGCGACCTGGAGGAGATCCGCGCCCGATGGCTGATTGGCTGCGATGGAGCCAGCAGTCGGGTTCGCAAAGTTTTGCGAATCCCATTTGAGGGCACCACTGCACCGGAGGAATGGCTGATTGCCGATGTCGATCTCGACTGGGATCGCACCCGCGAAACAACACATGGTTGGTTCACACAAGACGGCTTGCTTGCTGCTTTCCCACTGCCCGATGGACATTGGCAACTATTCGCACCCACTGACACTAGGAATGGACAGCACGTTTCACAGGCATCGGTGGAAGGATTACAGCGTTTACTCGTGCAGTACACAGGCGATACGAGAACAACGATTAGCAATCCCACCTGGATGTCGAACTTCAAAGTCAACTATCGCATGGTGAAGACGTACCGTCAGGGGCAAGTCTTTCTAGCAGGGGATGCCGCCCACATTCACAGTCCTTTTGGCGGTCAGGGCATGAATATCGGGATTCAGGATACCTATAACCTGGCATGGAAATTAGCTCTGGTGCTGCAAGGAAAGGCACGGGAAAGCCTGCTGAATACTTACCAGGAAGAACGGTTGCCGATCGCCGGGTATGTGCTCCAGGGTTCAAAAACCACAACGCAGGGTTTAATCGTGACGCAAAATCCCGTCTTACGTTGGCTCCGCGATCGCCTGGTAATTCCGCTGCTTCAACTAGACAGCGTTCAGCGCAGGCTAGCCCAGGAAGCCTCAGAATTGAACATGAACTACCGCCGCTCTTCGCTCTCCTGCTCTGATTTGCAAACCAGATGGAATCTGCGCGATCGATTGAACTGGTTCAAAGCACCTCATGCGGGAGACCGAGCACTGCCAGGGAAGTGCCTCAACTGTCCTGCGGGCGATTGCACAAATCTCAATCGAGTGTTTCATGGAACGGAGAGCCATCTGCTGCTCTTTTCAGGTCTTGCGCCTGCGGACAAAGAGTATGCCGATCTTGCACAAATCTCAATCGAGTGTTTCATGGAACGGAGAGCCATCTGCTGCTCTTTTCAGGTCTTGCGCCTGCGGACAAAGAGTATGCCGATCTTGCCAAACTCGCGTCTACAGTTGAAACTCTGATGAGTGGTTGCGTCAAAGCACATATCGTTGTTGGTAGCGCCAAACCGCCACAACTTACCTGGAATGGCTCGATTCTGCTCGATCCGCAGGGAGAACTTCACACGCTCTATGGAATACATCAGCGATCGCTCTATTTCATTCGCCCAGATGGCTATATCGGATTGCGTAGCCAACCGACAGACGAGAAGCATTTGCTGGACTATTTGAACAAGATCTTCATCTAATATTCAGCAAGTGTCACTGAGTTACCTGTGCGTCGGGGACTACCGACTAGATTCAGAAGTTTTGATGGTCTGTTCATCTTTTCCTAGGCGCAGGCGCAGGAACAGTTGCGGTCTGGCGCACCGGATCTGATACCAGACGATGGCTGGACGGCGAACAGACTATACGCCGATTGGAGGAACGCATTGCCAATCTGAAGGCGATCGCCAGCCACAATGATCTGGAGATTCAGCAGCAATTCAAGCAGTTAGAATTGAAAGACCGTCAGGAATAAAAGCTTATAGTTTGAAGAGGTGGCGAAATTTATGATTGACCACACTGGTATCAATGTTAGCGACTTTGGCAGCAGCAGGAAGTTTTATATCAATTCGTTATCTCCCCTAGGCTACCAATTGCTGCATGAGTTTGATACGGATGGAGCCGGGTCCGTGACGGGCGCGGGTTTTGGAGTCGATGGGAAGCCAGATTTTTGGATTTTTCAGGGGGAAGTCAATACCCCCAGACTTCATATCGCTTTCCGAGCTGAAACTCGTGCAATGGTCGAGGCATTCTACAATGCAGCATTAAAAGCAGGTGGTCAAGATAATGGTGCTCCGGGTCTTCGACCTCACTATCATCCCAATTATTATGGTGCTTTTGTTTTAGATCCAAATGGGCACAACATAGAAGCAGTTTGTCATACTCCCGATTAAACAAAGGTTTCAACCATGCTTTGTGCTCCTGCTAAAGCATCCTATTATCAGGACAGGCTAAAGTATGACAGGTCAACAAATCAACAATGGTGTCGTGCATCTATTTTCAGAATCTTTTGGTTCTCCAGATGACACTGCAATTCTATTGATCATGGGCGCAATGTCTTCAGGAATTTGGTGGCCAGAGGAGTTTTGCCGCCAGCTAGCGAATATGGGACGATATGTGATTCGTTACGATCATCGAGACACCGGGCGTTCAACCAGCTATGAGCCAGGACAAATCAGCTATACCGTTGAAGATCTGGCAGATGATGCTTTTGCTGTTCTTGATAGGCATCATATTCAGAGCGCTCATCTGGTCGGGATGTCTCTGGGTGGCTACCTGGCTCAACTCATGGCGCTCAAGCATCCCCAGCGAATTAAAAGCCTGACTCTGATCGCCTCCGAGCCTTTAGCCGAGGCTGATTCTACAATGCCTGGTATCGCTCCATCGATTCTGGAGTATCACGCAAAAGCGGGCGAACTAGATTGGGGCGATCGCCAAGCTGTCATTGAATATCAGGTGGGTGCATGGCGGTTGCTGAATGGCTCAGCTCACCCCTTTGATGAATCCCTGATCCGTGAATTGGCGGCGGCTGACTTCGATCGCACCCCAAACTTGATGACTCCCTTTAACCATGCACTACTTCAAGAAAGCCAGGAAGGTAAGGAATGGCTCGGTCGGCTTAACGAAATCACTGTTCCGACACTGATCATTCACGGCACAGAAGACCCTGTTTTGCCCTATGCCCATGCTCTGGCGTTAAAAGCAGAGATTCCCCATGCAGAATTACTCACACTGCATGGAACAGGACATGAACTACACCCTGATGATTGGTCTGTAATCATTGAAGCAATCCAGCAGCACACAGCATCATGAGAAACTGTGAGTATGAACGATCGCCACATTGAGTTGATCCATCAGTTATTTTCGGCAGCAGACCAAATCAATTTGCCGTTGTGGTTGCAGGGTGGTTGGGCAATCGATGCCAAATTAAATCGCATCACCCGTGAGCATGAGGATATTGATATTGCATATCCGGGCGATCGCACCACTGAGTTTCTGGCGTTACTGCACTCCCTTGGCGGTGTCATTACAGAACAAACCTCCTACGGTTTTCTGGCAGAAATACAAGGCATTCTCCTGGACTGTGAACCCTATATTCGCGCTGGAGAGGGCTACGAGCTAGAAGGCTTACCTCCGGGAACCTGTCCATCCGAACCTACAGGAAGTCTTAGCGGTAAATTACTTCGTTGCACCAGTTGGGAAGCAATTCTCTGGGATTATTTTTACTACATCGAAGAAGTTCCACAGAGTGAGTGGCGACCCAAAGATTTTTCGAGTTTTGCGATCGCCAGAAGATTCTTTGGTGAAATTGAAACACAAAACTTACACAAACAATTTAAACATTTTTTTGCTTCACCCCTTGACCCTGACGTTACGTGAGGTTTTTACCATAGATTCATCCACAGATTAAGGTTGTTTGCAAAGGATCAGGAGGGGAAGATGCAATCGGTTGCACTCAAGGTCGGTGATTTGGCGAGACAAACAGGGGTTTCGGTACGGACGTTGCATTACTACGACGAGATCGGCTTACTTTCGCCCTCTCATCGCACTGAAGCAGGGTATCGACTGTATGGCAAGGAGGACATCATTCGCTTGCAGCAAATTATATCGCTGCGGCAAATTGGCTTCTCCCTCGAAGAAATCCGCGAGTGCCTGGAGCCACACAACTTTTCCTTCGATCGCGTGATTCAACTCCATGCCGCCCGCTTGCGTGAGCAAATTGAACTTTCTCAAAAATTGCTTAATCGCCTGGACGCGATCGCTCAAGCCGTGAGTTCGATGCAAACCGTGTCTGTGGAAGCACTCATTCAAACCATTGAGGCAATGAATATGTTGGAAAAATATTACACCCCTGAACAATTGGAATCCCTCAGGCAACGTCAGGAATTGGTTGGCGAGGAGCGGATTAAGCAAGTTCAAGCCGAATGGCAAGATTTATTTGATCAAGTACGGGCAGAGATGGCGAAGGGCACTGATCCAGCCAGTGAACCCGTCAAAGCTCTCGCTCGACGAGCGATTCAATTGATCCAAGAATTTACAGGGGATGATCCTGGAATTGAACAATCCTTAAACCGAATGTATCAGCAGGAGCAGCCTGAAGCGGTCAGTAGAGGAATGGTCGATGCAGCGATAATGGAATACCTGGCTCTAGCCAGGGCTGCTCTGGAGCAAACAGAGTAATGAGAAGTGGGCAGTCTACGTTGCTTGCGATCGCCCACTATAGGGCATTAAGAACGCTGAGTTCATTTCCTCACCATTGACTGATTCCTCCACATTTGAGGTTGTCGATTAATTGTGATCCTGAAAATTTAGAGCCTGAAAGCGATCGCTTGAGTCTTGGAAGTTGCTGCTTTATCGAGCGTATCGAACTCGCCGGAAATTGCGCGAGAATAGGTGCAATTTCTGGCAAACTCACGCCCCGCTTACTGGCATCGGTGTTACCTCATTTGCCTCTCTCAAAACATTAGTCGGATTGAGACAACAGCAGCCCTTGATGAATGATCTGCTTACAGATTGGCACAATCCCTTCCATTAGAGGGATGTGATCGCAGGCATTGCCTTACAAGTTGGTTTCTCTAGTCAAAGCCATCTGACACAACAGTTCAAATGCCTCGCTGGAATGACCTCCAAGTAGGTTCGCTAACGGCTTAAGAATCAGACAAACCATATTTCATCATTCAAGGCTTTAATGCAGCCCTTGGAAAACCTTCAAAAAATTCGCCCAGAAGCTTAATTTTCTGGATTTTGGCAAGCGATATACTTTGAGAGATGATTGACCGCCCTTCGTCGGGGGGAGTTTAATGATCCATCTCGATCAATTGATTGCCACATTGATGCAGGTGGTAACCGAAAGCGCAGGAGCCGAAACTGGCGCTCTGGTTCTCATACAAGAGAATCAACTCATTGTAGTAGCTCAATGCAGCGGAAATAAACCGTGTGACCTGGAAAAATTTGCTGTTGCCGACTGTGCAACGATTCCTGTCTCCGTCATTCACTTGGTAGAACGCATTCAAGAAACTTTAGTGCTTGATGATGCAGTCAGCGAACCGTCTTTTTCAACTGATCCTTACATTCAACACCACCAGACGCGATCGCTCTTGTGTATGCCAATTCTCAATCAAAGTCAGTTGATTGGCATTCTTTATCTAGAGAACAATCTCAGTACCGGAGTGTTTACCCGCGATCGCTTGCAAGTCCTTAAACTGTTGATCGATCAGGCAGCGATCTCACTTGAAAATGCTCGGCTGTGTGAACGGTTAGCAAACTATACCGAAACACTGGAACGGAAACTAGAAGAGCAAACTCAAGCCTTACAGCAGGAGATCAGCGATCGCGAACGAACAGAAGACGCATTAAGACAAAGTGAAGCGAATTATCGCAATTTGCTACAAACCGCAAATTCAGCCATCATTCGCTACGATCCGCAAGGACGGATTCACTACATCAACGATTATGGGATAAAACTTCTTGGCTATGAAGAATATCAGATTTTAGGGCGAACCTTATTTGAAACCATCATTCCAGAAGTCGAACTCTCTGGGCGCGATGTCAAACCTATGGTTCACGATTTACTTCGCAATCCTCAAGCGTACCCGCAAGGTGAGGGTGAAAATCTGTGTCGAGACGGTCGGCGAGTTTGGATGGCTTGGTCAAATCAAGCCATCTTCAATGACCAGGGAAAGGTCGTTGAAATCTTATCGGTGGGCAATGACACCACTCAGCGGAGGCAAGCAGAAGAGGCATTACAACGTAGTGAAGCTAAGTTCCGCAACATCTTTGCAAACTCGCAGGTTGGTATCTACCGTACCCGTATCGGTGATGGATTAATTCTCGATGCCAATCAACGCTTTGCCGATCTGTTTGGCTTTGATTCACCCCAAGAGATGATTGGGATTGAACACACTACAGGCTATTGGGTCAATCCCAGCGATCGCCAACAAGGCATCGAGGTGATGAAGCGGGATGGGGAAGTGCGAAGCTATGAAGCACAGATGCGAAAACGAGATGGGACAGTGTTTTGGGGACTTTTCTCTTCTTATCTGAATGCAGGCGATGACTACATCGAAGGGGTGCTTGCGGATATTAGCGATCGTAAACAGGCAGAAGTTGCGTTGCAAGCCTCTGAAGCAGAACTGCGATCGCTCTTTTCAGCCATTCCCGATCCAATGTGTATCTTCGATGGTAAGGGGCAATTGATCTGTGCAATCAAAGGGAATCCGTCCTATGGAGAGTTATATCGGGAGGAGTATATTGGCAAAACACTGCATCAACTCTATTCCAGGGAACAAGCCGATGAATTCCTGAGTTATATTCAGCAGGTGTTGAGAACCCAACAAGTCCTCACTGTTGAATACAGCCAGTGGATAGCTGGACGAGAAATCTGGTTTTCGGCTCGCATTGCCCCAATTCGGCATAAGCAGGTGCTTTGGTTGGCGCGAGATATTACCTTGCAAAAGCAAGCAGAAGCCACCTCGATTCTGGAAGAACGCAACCGCATGGCACGCGAAATTCACGATACCCTTGCTCAGGCGTTTACAGGCATTCTAGCTCAGGTGGGAGCGGCGAAACAGGTGCTAACGGATGATGTCGAAGCAACTGGGGCACATCTCGACCTGATCAAAGAATTGGCGCGAACTGGACTGACTGAAGCGCGGCGATCAGTTGTCGCGCTCCGTCCTCAGCTTTTGGAGGAAGGCAGTCTACAGAGCGCTCTCCATCGTCTCGTCGCTCAACTCAGAACTGCCGCACTAGATACCACTTTGTATTATGAGATTGAGGGGGCAGTGTACGCTCTACCCAGTGAAGTTGAGAGTAACCTACTGCGGATTGGACAGGAAGCTTTAACCAATGCGATTAGACACGCCCATGCTGACGAAATTCGAGTGGAGCTAAGATACGATCGCGATCGATTTTGCTTGCGCGTGAAAGACAATGGACAGGGCTTTGGAGTTGGAAGTATTCCCTCCTCTGAGGGATTTGGCTTACTGGGTATGAGCGAACGGGCAGAGCGCATCGGCGCACAACTCACGATTCGGAGTCAACCCGGACAAGGAACAGAGATGATTGTCACTGTCAATCGGGAGTAGCGTCACGATGAACCAAGCCACGACCATTCGGGTTTTGATTGCAGACGATCATGCCATTTTTCGGCAAGGATTAGCCACGATTATTAACCGTGATCCAGAGATGCAGGTGATTGCACAAGCTGAAAATGGGGAACAGGCGATCGCTCTATTTGGGGAGCACCAACCGGATGTCACGCTGATGGATCTGCGAATGCCGGAAGTAGAGGGAGTTGCTGCGATTGGCGCAATTTGTGCGACTGCTAAATCGGCTCGAATCATTGTCCTGACCACATACGATAGTGACGAAGATATCTATCGGGGATTGCAGGCAGGCGCAAAAGGATATCTGTTAAAAGAAACTGAACCGGACGAGCTTTTGAATGCCATTCGTATCGTTCATCGGGGTCAGCAATATATTCCGTCCGATGTGGGCGCAAAGTTAGCACAGCGCCTCAGCAATCCAGAACTGAGCGAACGAGAACTAGAAGTACTCGGCTCACTGGCGCAGGGAATGAGTAATGCTGAGATTGCTGATGCTTTGAATATTGGTGAAGGCACGGTTAAATCTCACGTCAATCGGATTTTGAATAAATTGGATGTGAGCGATCGCACTCAAGCGGTGATTGTTGCCGTTAAACGCGGCATTGTTAGTTTGTAGGGTTGTACTTTCGATCGACTTCGGATTCTAACTTAAGTTATAGTCAGCCTTCTACTTTGCGATGAGTAGTTGCTCTATCAATTTGTACTGTAAAAGAGTTAACTCGCTATAGGCGACGACTGGAAACCAATCTTCTACATTGAATGTATGCAAATAGAAATGCATCCAATCAAGCAAATCATGCTCTTCTAGAGCCAAAGCTGATTGAGTTTTCAACCCTAACCCGTTGGAGATAAATCAATGACATCTACTTCCACAGCAACAGACCCAATCCTACGCCAAGGCGATTCTGGTGCTGCTGTCACTAGGCTACAACAATTGCTGAATGCGAAAGGAATCAACGTTAAAGTTGATGGAGACTTTGGCAATGCGACTCGCGCCGCAGTCGTTCAATTTCAAAAGCAGAGTGGCATTGCTACAGATGGCATCGTTGGCCCTCGAACTTGGCAAGCCCTTCGTCAAGGTGGCAATGCACCCATTCAACTGACTGATGCTGCCAGTTACTACGAGCCATCGAAATATTCCTATCAAAAAGAGGCGTTTGAATGGTTGCAATCTCAGATTTCTAGATCAGATCTAGATGAATTTGCTCGCCGTTGGCGGAACCTAAGCTAATGTAAGTTCGAGATAATTCTTGGACGCTCGACGGTTGGAAACCGCCAAAGTTTATCTAGGGCGATTTCTTATCTCGAACTTGCCTTAGATAGACTTTGGAAATTATTCAAATAGGAGTATAAAGGTGCCTCAGGCAAGCTTTTTACAACGTTTGTTGGCTTGGTTGATTGATCAAGCGATTCTCATACTTCTCTATTCGCTAGCAATGTTTGCGATTGGATTAGCTGCTGGAATATATCAACGGAGTCAAATACAAATTCCCGGTTTAATACTGTCTCTGGGCTTGATCGGATTTTTGCTTGTTCTCTGGCTTGAACATTTTTTGTACTTTGGTTACTTTTGGAGTCGTCGAGAACGATCCATTGGGATGGGAATGATGAACATCCGAGTTGTTAAAGTTGATTGCAGTTCTTTGTCTTTTGTAGGAGCGGGTTTGCGCGGTTCGATCGGATACTATCTGAGTGGTCTAATCTTTTGTTTAGGTTATCTCTGGTTCTTTATCGATGAACAGCAGCAAACTTGGCACGACAAGATTTTTAATACGGTCGTGCTGAAAGGATAAACGTTGAACCAGGAGATAAGGGTGAGTTATCAAACTCTGATTGACTAACAAAAATTCCTCGCGTTACGCTAACGCAGCAATCACCGACTCAAAGTGATTCAGCTCATGTTCAAATTGCTTACGCTGGTAAATTTCCTGAATCACAAGGTTTTTCCCAGCTTTTATTGCCAGGTTCTCTGCTTGATGCAGATGTAGAAAAATGAACGACGATCGCAGCCACAGTTCCTTACTTGTCCCGCCTTCAACCCAAGATTGGATGCAAGGTGTGCTGAGTGCCAAGGTCGTGCTGGTGATGTATGGAGACTATCAATGCTCTAGAAGTGCAGACGTTTACAAGATGGTTAAAGCGATCAAACGGGAGCTGAGTGCTTCTTTGGGAGAAGATTATTTATGCTTTATCTTCCGCCATTTTCCGCAAACGCAGATTCATCCTCAGGCCCAACGGGCAGCCCAGGCTGCCGAAGCCGCCGCTGCCCAGGGACAGTTTTGGTTAATGCACGACACTTTATTTGCCCATCAACAAAACCTGGAGAATGGCTATCTTGTCGAGTACGCCAATGATTTAGGGCTTGATATTCCTCCGTTTCTCAAAGAGTTGTCTAAACAAGTGCATATCGATCGCATCAATGAAAATATCGAAGGTGGAATACACAGTGGAGTAACAACTGCTCCAGCCCTATTTGTTAATAACATTCGATATACCGCATGCTGGAAAATGACAGAGTTGATCACAGCCATTGTTGCTGCAAGTCACTAAGCTCTGTTCATAACTGGTCAACCGTTAGTAATTGATGACGGATATACAGTGAGTTAATCAAGCCTCGTGAATGAACAACTTGTAAATGCTCGGTTTTAGTCTCAGGAATAAGTGCTCCCGATCAAGCTAGCTGATTTTAGCAAGCACACCCCTGAGGCAATTCGATCTGAACTATTTTAATCAATGAGTTTTACACAAGGAAAACAATGAAAACAGTGAAAACACTCCTCAAAAGAGCCGCATTATTCTTCGCTCTGCCTATCTGTATTTCAGGTTATTTCTCCTTGCCTGCTGCTGCTGATTCTACAGCCACCCTCATCTTGAGTACTCAATGCCAAGGCTGTTACACCATTAACATTTGGCGAAACTATCAATCTGGTGAACTGCTTTATCGAGCCATCAGTCCTAACGGTAATTTAAGTTTGGGTGGAGGAACCAGCCAGGCGACTGAAGGCGTTCGAGTGTACAAGTTTGGGAGTGGCAACTATGAATATTGGGTTTGGGATGGGACGTTGGATGATCCGCAGGCTGGGACATTAGAGGTCTATCAAAACAACCGCCTTTTAATGCAACAAGCTTGTACGAGAAGCTGAACTTTATGCACTGGTGGATTGGGACTATTTCTCTGAACCAGAACCCTACCTGAGTTATCACAAATGCTTTGTTCCCGTGGCACAAAAAAGTAACTGGAATACCGCTAGGTGGCTCAATTTACAACATGACGAGGAGAAACCATGACCATTACGCTGATTGATTGAAAAAACTTTTCTGTAGGTTGGGTCTCGCGATGCTCAACTCAACCTTAGCCAAGGGTTTGGCTACATACACGGACGAGTCAAGGAGACAAAGATGAGGATCAAAGTAACTAAAGGAAAACCGGGAAGCGGAACGGAAGCGAAAGACTCAACTTATGTGGAGGCTGCCCGGTGGGGTAAGCATCGGGGGTGGCGGTATGTTCTGGGACTGGTGGTCATCCTCTTTGCGTGGTTGGTTGTCGGTAGTGGTGCCAGCGTACTCGTCGCGTTCGCGCTTGGCGGACAGGCAGACCCCTCGGGTCTCGGGCTTGTGGAATACTACTTGTTTGTCACGGTGAGTTTCCTGCCCTTCCTCGCGGGAGTCCTTATCGCTGTCTCCCTCGTCCACCGCCGCCACCCCCGGACGCTCGTCACGGCGCGGAAGCGGATAGACTGGCATCGGGTCGGTCATGGATTCGTAGCGTGGTTCGTGCCGTACTGCCTGATCGGTGGGCTGGGGCAGTATCTGTTTTACCCGGATACCTTCTCCTTTAACTCTGACCTCTTAACGTTCGCACTCTTCGTCCCGATCGCACTGGTTCTTACCGCGATCCAGACGACCACCGAGGAGCTTTTCTTTCGCGGATACATTGTGCAGGGCGCGAGCCTCATCTGGAGCAACCGCGTTTTTCTGGCAATCGTGCCAGCCGTGATATTCACCCTGCCGCACCTCTTAAACCCGGAGGCGATCGCAGGCGGTTGGCTCACGGTCTTTTCCAACTACTTCCTCGTTCCAGGTCTGTTGTGGACTGTGGTCTCGTTGATTGACGGCACCACTGAACTCGCCATCGGCGTACACTTCGCGAACAACATCGGCGGGGCACTCCTGTTCGACATTACTGGAAGTGCTTTGCCCTCACCCGCTCTGTTCACAATCAGCGAGTATCACGCGACCTACGGGGCGCTAGCGGTGCTGGTTGCAGCACCCGTGTTTCTGGCGATCGCCTACAAGGTGTTCAAGCAGGAGTCGCCCCAATCTGTTTCCCAGAGCCACCAGAAGGGTCGTTGGTGACCCCGGCAAATCCCAAACCCATCAGCAACTGAAGTCAGCAACCCGATAAAAGGAGTCAATTATCATGCCTCGTGTTTCTTCAAATCATCTGCGGGAGTCGGGAAAGCCCCCTTCCGCGCCCTCGGCTCGGCCTAACAAGACCTCCCGCCCGGGCTGGCCCGAGATTATCGTCGGACTCGTCGTCTATTTAATCGTAGGGTTCGGAGGCGTCTCGCTGTTCAAGCAACTCGGTCTTGACCCCGTGGTCCACGGTCTGATCTTGGCTGCATGGACCGGCGTCGCCACCCTCATCGCGTTCACGGCAGCTGCGCGGCTGCGGATCCGTTCCCTGAGCGCCTTCGGTGTACGCCGAACCTCCAGTCGCTGGCTTCTGACCAGTGTTGGCGTAGGGCTGGTTGCCTTTGTGCTCAAGGGTCTGGCGATCATGGCCTGGATCCAGATCACCGGGGACACGGACAATGTCCAGGATGTTTACGCAGAGGGTGGTCGTGGCGGGTTACTGTCTCTGGTTTTGTCCACAGTATTGATCTCCGTCTTCTCACCCTTCGGCGAAGAACTGCTCTATCGCGGCATCGTTACCAACGCGCTGCTGCGCTATGGCTCGTTCGCTGGGGTAGTGGGTAGCACCGTGATCTTCGCTCTCATGCACGGTATTAACATTGTCTTTCCGGCGGCCATTGTGGCCGGTCTCGCTACCGCTGAGGTCTTCCGTCGTAGCGGCTCAATCTGGCCCGGTCTCGTCGTTCATATTGTTTTCAACCTGCCCACAATCCCGATCATGGTGCTCGTTGGCACGGGCTGAAAGAAACCGCAGCATACCTCAATCAGGAATTCATCATGCAATATCTTTCACAGGATTTAATCCTGCTTGCACTCAATCCCCAAACTGGGAAAACTCGCTTCTCTTTCTACGCGGCGCTCGAATATGGCTTGGTCGGTTCTTTGTTACTAGACTTAGTCCTGCAAGGCAAACTTGAGATCGACAACAACAATCGTGTGATCGGTGCGATTAGCGCTTTGCGCAACTCCGCAGGAACCGCAGGCAACACAGGCGATGAATTCTTAGATCGACACCTCAATGAGGTTCTGGCATCGTCTCGTCCTCGAACTGCAAGGTTCTGGGTGACTTGTTGGAGACGAAGATACAGATGGTTTCAGCCGATTGTGTTGCAGAACTTAGTTGATTTAGGTGTTTTAGAACGACAAGAGCAACGCATTCTTGGACTGTTCCCAACGCAGCGATATTTTTTAACCGATGAATCCATTCAACGCGAGATTGTCCAGCAAGTTCGTGCAGCCGTGTTAGAAGGCATTGGACTGGATTCTCGGATGGCAGCATTGATTAGTTTGATGCAAGCCTCTCACCTGACCGATGCGGTGTTCAGACCTGAAGAACGGACTGAAGCGCGATCGCGAATTAAGGCGATCGCAGAAGGGGAGTTGGTCGGCAAAGCAGTTTCAAAGGCAATTTTCACCATTCAAGCAGCCACGACTCTGGGTGCAATCAATGGCGGATGAAAACGTTAGATCGCAGCCAGTAGGGTGGGCACTGCCCACAAAACTTTAAAGCTTACTACAACACACCCATCACGAGATTTCCAATGAACCGGAAGATTTTAGTAACTGGCGCAACTGGGAGCAACGGTACAGAGATTGTTAAGCGACTCTCAGCACAGAATGTGCAAGTCCGCGCAATGGTTCGTAACCATGATCGAGCAAAGGAAATTGCACTCCCGAATGTTGAAGTGGTGGAGGGGAACTTTGATCGCCCTGAGACGCTGTTGGAGGCGCTGACTGAAGTAGACCGTGCATTTCTCTTAACGAACTCTACAGAACACGCAGAAGCGCAACAACTCGCGTTCGTTGATGCGGCCCGTCAGAGTGGTGTCAAGCATATCGTCAAACTATCGCAATTTGCAGCCGATGCCCATTCACCCGTGCGTTTTTTGCGTTACCATGCCGCAGTCGAAGCGGCAATTCAAGCATCAGGAATGACGTACACGTTTCTGCGTCCCAACCTCTTTATGCAGGGCTTATTAAACTTTAGATCGACGATCACAAGCCAAAGCGCCTTTTATGCAGCGATCGGTGATGCCAAGGTCAGCGTAGTAGATGTCCGCGATATTGCAGAAATTGCAGTAGTTGCTCTAACAGAAACAGGGCATGAGGGAAAGATTTACAACCTTACTGGACCACAGGCATTGACTCATGCTGAGATGGCAGAACAACTCTCGGCTGCGCTCAATCGTCAGATTGCATTCGTCGATATTCCATCTGAAGCAATGCGCGATCAACTGCTCAACATTGGGATGCCAGCTTGGCAAGCAGACGGGCTGATTGAGGATTACGCGCATTACCGACGCAATGAGGCAGCAGCGGTTTCGTCTGGTATACAGGACGCAATTGATAAAGAGCCGCGCAGTTTTAAGACATTCGCCGGTGACTACGCAACAAAGTTTAGCTAGACGCAGCCCAATAAGCCTGCTGCACCGAAACGAACCTGAGTTGTCATTGAAGAATAATGAAACGATTTACCTTGTTTACTTTCCTGTATCTTGCGCTGGGAGCCTGTCTGACGGCGATCGCGCTTGGATACCCAAATCTGCCTTCGAGTCTTCAAACCAGCCTGTTCATCAATGCAGGAGCGTCCTACATCACCTGTATTCTCAGTACCTTCCCATTCTGGCGAGAGACGGCAATCCTCTGGAGTTTAAACTAATGGCAATTCTGAAACAATTTGGGATTCTATTTGTGTTGGGCATTGCGGGAATTGCGATGCTTGCGATTACCTCGGTTTCATTAGTTGAGCAACGGTTGGCGAAACTGTCTCCAGAAAGACTAGCAAACATTCCGCCACTGTGGGTTTTAATGCTGCTGCAAGCACTACAGCTTACAGTGCTACTGGCAATCAGCATTCTGATCGGAATTGGCTGTGCCTATCGCGTTGGATTACGCTCACATTTGATTGACTACTGGGTATTTCATACCCCTAAGATTCCATATTCTGTCATTGAGATGAAATGGAGCTTGGGTTTGGGTGCAGCGACGATGATCATTGTCCTGTTGCTCGATCGGTTGATGCAGCCTGCCCTACCTGAAGCGCTACAGGCATCCAATCACACAGAACCGAATTGGCTGAGTTCACTTACTGCAATGCTTTATGGCGGCATCACTGAGGAAATTCTGATGCGCTGGGGTTTAATGTCGCTGCTTGTTTGGATCGCGTGGAAAGGGCTAAAACAAGGCATTACGTTGCCAAGCCAAGGAATGTACCAAGGTGCGATCGTTCTAGCCGCGTTGGTATTTGGACTACTACACCTACCAGCGGCTGCCGCGATCGTTCCACTCACTCCACTTGTGATTATCCGAGCAATATTACTCAATGGGATCGCTGGCATTGCTTTTGGCTGGCTCTTTTGGCAATACTCGCTTGAGGCTGCGATGTTATCCCATGTCAGCTTTCATGCCTTTTCCTTTGCTCTTAGCCTTTTGCTGGCAAGATTTGCCTAAGCTTTTTTCTGGCAAGCATCACTGCATCCATCACCAAATATCGGAGCTAAAACATGTCACGCAAAACGATCGCCACCAAAGACCAGTCTCCACAACGACCACTTACTCCCAGTGCCAAACACCCGCTTCTGCGATTTCTTCGCAAACCTCTTCAGATCATTCGCACTAATTTTCGCGCCTACTTTACCATCAACGCCATTGTGTATGGCTTAGTCATCACTGGGTTGATAGCGGCGACAGTCTTCCCCAACCTGAGCGCAACTCGGGTAGCCATCCTGGAAGACAACGGAACGGCTGATCTTGTCCGATCGCTAATCAATACCCCCTGGCTGTTCTCGCTGACCATCCTGGGAGTCAACCTCACGACCGGCGCGCTGTGGATCGTGCTCCCTTCGCTGATCGTTCCCTTTACTGGCATTGCCATGTTTGCGTATAAGACGTTCACTCTCGGTTTAGGCATGGCTCCGACTACCAAGATTATGGCGGTGGCACTGATCCCGCACTCGCTGACGATACTCATCGAATTCCAAGCTTACGCTCTCTTGATGTTTGGCGCATACATTCTTGGTCGGTCTTGGGTTCGCCCCGCAACCATCGGTACTCGGAACCATCGTCAGGGTTACGTCCGTGGGCTGCAACAGCTCGGTTGGTTGAGTTTGTCCACGCTCCCACTGTTCATCGTCGGCGCGATCTGGGAGGCGTTCTCGCTCCGCTACCTGGTTTCTCCGCTGACCCAATGGTTGTTGTAGCGCTAAACGGATCAAATCATGATGGTTTCTTGAATCGATTGTCAACTCTACAATTTTAAGATGGTGAATCAAATGATTAAGTACAAAGATTTTGCGCCTCGAATTATTGAACGGGGACCCTTCGGCGGACCTGCCGAGTATGAATCCTTCTCTGAGGTTGTGAGTGAGGTCAATCAGTGGATTGCAAGTACAACGATACAGGTAATCAATGTTGAAACCGTTGTTTTACCCGATCGGATTGAAGGCACAAGTGATGATGTCTACGGATTGACGACCAGTAATGCTTTCCACCCAGTGATGATCAGTCAGGGTCTTGCAATCAATTGCTTTCAATGTGTGCGGGTGTGGTACAGAGAATAAGCTTTATCGGAAAGAGAAAGAATGAAACGATTTACTTTGTTTACTTTCCTATATCTGGTGCTGGGAGTTTGCCTGACGGCGAACATTGCGTGAAGCGAAGCTACCGCGATTGGATATCCAAGCCTGCCTTCGGGTCTTCAAACCAGCCTGTTTGTCAGTGCAGGAGTATCCTACCTTGTTTGTCTTTTCAGCACCTTCCCATTGTGGCGGGAGACAGCGATCCGCTTCTATCGCAGCCGCAATTCATCGGTCATCCTATCCTCGTTGGTGATTGGATTGAACATTATTGTGACGGTCTGGGAGCTTCAGAGTCAGAACTGGACGATGGAAGCTATTTTACAGGCGTTTTCGCGGCTAATAGGTATTTTACTGTCTGCTGAAAACATTGTGATTATAAGGCAAGTGAATTCCGAACATTAGTGTCTAAATCGGATGATGCCGAAACAAATTCGTTTCAGCAACGCGAGATAGAGTCAAACGTACTACACAAGGAACACTATGGATAAGCCCGAGTTTTTTGTCACCCCCGGCTATGGGAAATACATGCTGAATAAATTGCACTACTCGCAAGCGGTCAAAATTGGCGATCGCGTGGAGACATCCGGTCAAGGTGGCTGGAATGACAACCTGCAAATTCCCGAATCGCTCGATTCATAGTTCTGTTGATAAAAACCGCTCTCGCACGGGTTGAGCCGAATAGTACAGATATCGAGTTGAAGTGCAACTCTGGGGTGAGCATTATGGTGCAGCATGTAAGGCAAGATGAAACACGACAGTTGGCGATCGCGCCTCGCCTGTGGCTCTGGTGGATATTGGCTATTACAATCGCGGGGGCGATCGTCGGAGCACTGGAAGAGTCAGGATTTCAGTTTATAGCAACCATATTTTTTACAGGTTTGTTTATTGGCGCAGCCCAATGGCTCGTTTTGCGTCAATACATTCCTAAAGCCTTTTGGTGGATAGTGGTTAGCACACTGGGATGGACTTTGGGGCTAGTGCTGGTGAGTCTTAACGTAACCCTTGATCCGCTTATTCAATTCCTCAGTACGCTGGGCGCGTGGTATGTTTTTTGGATGAATTTGGTCAAACAGCCGATTGTACTGGCTATTTTTGGCGCGGCTCAATTTCCGATTTTGAGGCGATTTGTCCGTAAAGCGCATTGGTGGATTCTGGTCAGTGCTTTAGGAGGTGCACTACAAGGAGCAAGCAGCTCAACTGTCGCGTACATTTTGCAGCCAGGGCTACTGCCAGCACCATTCCCGACAGCATTGATCTATGGATCAGGCTGGCTAAGCTACGGCATCGTTACCGAAATTTTCCTGCAATGGCTGTTGCGTTATCAACCCCGGTAGGTCCAAGTATTTCATCGGGTATGCGCAGGGGAGATTCAGATGCCAGAGAACAATAAGGCTATTTTAGAAGCAGCAAATGCAGCGATCGCAGAAATCGAAAATGAATAATTTTTGTCCTTCTGCACCGACGACGCGGAGTGTATGTTTGCAGGCGACAAGATCCTTGATTGCAAAGAAGACGTTCGCCAATGGATGACAGAGACATACATATAAATACCAACGTTTAAGGTCGCAAACTTGATCGCTGAAGGCAATTTAGTCACATCACTGGGCGACATCATATTGACGGAAAAAGACGGAAGGTCGGCTCATTAATCATACTGCAATGTCTGGCGCTTTCGCAGCGTTAAGATCATCAAATCGAGAGCTTTCGTCATCAAAACTGAGGCTAATGATGAAACCAGTATCGCAGCACAAACAATCTTTACCAGTCGATTATAAATCAGCCACCGAGAATAATCCTATGACGCATTCAATATCACAACGCGAGAATTATTCTGAGCATGAGATTTTACCTCAGACTGATTCTCTCCATGACTCTAAAATTAACTATGCCCTGATTGCGATCGCGCAAGAAGTCGCTGAGTTGTTGAAACAGTCCTATCTATTACAAGTACAAGCTGATAAAATTGATAGCGTAGAGGTAATAGACGGGAACAATTTTGCTGAATGATCGGCTCCTGACTGAGTTGAAAAAGTCTGTCTAAGGAGAGAAGTATTGATCGCTAGCTTATGATCTAACACTTTTGTTGTTATCTTGGCTTCCTGACTGACAAACGCTTTTCTGTACCATAGTCGATTTGGGAAAATTTTAATTTTTGTAAGGTGAGAGCAAGCTCCATGGCCAGCAACCAGCTCAACTCGCTCGAACTCAGCCACCAGTGGAATAAAACGCTGGTGTTCTCCAGTCGCCAAATGAACTGGAATGGCATTTTGCTGGAGCAGTGTCGAAGCCCTGCTTCAGCGTTTGAAATGGAACTTCCTGCTTTATCCGATCACTGGCTCTACTTTCACACGGGAGATCCTGCCCCTTTAGTTCAAAAACGCGACGATCGCCTGCATGAATCAACCCTCCACCAAGGGGACAGCCTTTTGGTCCCAGCTGGACAACCGAGCTATTGGTGTCAAGCACCAGATATGAGTGATGTCATTTGTGCTCCGCTGCACATTTGCTTAAAACCGGAATTGATTCAACAAGTTGCTGAAGTCTCTGAGATTGATTCAAAACGGTTTGAACTCGTGCCTTGTTTTGGTCAGCAAGATTTGCAACTTCATCAGATTGGCATGCTAATGTTCGCTGAGTTGAAATCGGGTGGGATGATGGGGCAATTATATATCGAATCACTCACTCAGACTTTAGTGATTCATTTACTACGGCGCTATTCGACCCTAGCGAAACCGATTGCATCACTAAACAACCGCTTAACTCATACCCAGTTGCAGCAGGCGATCGATTACATCCACGCTCATTTAAATCGAGATTTATCCTTGGCTGAACTGGCAAGCGTCGTTAATATCAGCCCGACTTACTTTGCAAGCTTGTTTAAGAAAGTAATAGGGATTTCGCCGCATCAGTATGTGATTAAACAGCGAGTGGAACGGGCAGAAGTAATGTTGAAGGGAACAGATTTAGCGATCGCCGACATCGCTCTACAAGTCGGCTTCTCCAGTCAAAGCCATCTGACGCAACAGTTTAAGCGATTCACCGGAGTAACACCGAAACAGGTTCGCTAACACCTTAAGAATCTGACAATTTACCCTAAGAATCTGAAAGAAACCGAGCATTAGAACTCACTACACTTCGGTTAAATCAGATAAGAACCTCATGCGATGTTCATTAGGAGGTCAATATGCCTTGTGTGACTGTTGGTCAAGAAAATTCTGCAACCATTGATATCTATTACGAAGATCTTGGGGCCGGTCAACCCATTGTGCTCATTCATGGATTTCCCCTCAACGGCCATTCCTGGGAAAAGCAGGTCTT
>NZ_JBJPHS010000037.1:0-57587 GCF_052939495.1 Phormidesmis sp. 146-12
GAGTTGCAGCGATTGTTGATAAAGCTCGATCGCCCGTTCGACTTGTCCCTGATTGGCGTAGATGATTGCCATTTGATGTAACGTCGCCGCTTTTCCCTGCACATTGCCGATTTGCTCAAAGAGTTGCAGCGATTGTTGATAAAGCTCGATCGCCTGTTCGACTTGTCCTTGATTGGCGTAGATGATTGCCAGGTTGTGAATGATTGCAGCTTTTTCACGTAAAACCGCTTGATCATTTGTATCTGGGCAGTCTTCTAATGCTCTTTGGTAGTTTTGAATGGCAGAATCCGTCTCTCCTAGTGGTTTTTCAGCATTTGCAAGCGTGTGACGAACGCGAAAATCTTCGGTGACTTCTAAGGTCGATTGACAAAGCACCACCGCTTCTCGAAATCGGCTTTGATTGTTCCATCGACTCGCCACACGATCAGCAATTTCCGCCGCGATTTGCTTCTCCTGCCCCAACACCGCCAACCGATGAATCTCCAAAGCCTGCGCCTCAGTCGCGTCCGATTCTTCCCACCAAACCCGATAAAGCTCCCGCGCTGCCCCGCCCGCCAAATCCTCCCGCGATCGCTCCACGCCCAAAATCCGAGGAACCCGCACCGCTCCCTCCGGCTCCACCTCCAACAGCCCGATCGCAACGGCTCGATCGCTCCACTCTGATCCCTCACAGATGATCTCAAAGGACGATCGCGGAACTGCAATCTCAAACACCATTCCCCGTTTCAACATCTCTACGAGATCTTCTAGCTGCTGTCTCAGCAACTCCTCCGCCAAAATCTTCGTCCGAAACTCAACCAGTTTCCCCTCCATCGCCGCCAAAATCTTGATCTGATCCGTCTCACGATCCAGCAAGATCCGATCCAACCACTCCAACAAGCGCGGATTCCCATCCGAAAGCTCGATCGCCTTTTTCCGTAGCTCCAGTGCAATTTCTTCCGATTGAAACGCTGCTAATCGATCGCACTTTTTCTGCAAATCCCCATCGCGCAACCCTGCCAGCGGCTCTCGATGCAACTGATCCCGCATTCCCGTCCCAAAATCATATCGACTCGTGACAATCACCCGATGCGGTACGCCCGACAGCTTCACCCCTTCCAACAATTCCTGCAACACCGGAACGACTGGCGATCGCATCACCTGCAATCCATCCCCCCGATCCTCCAAATTCGCCTCAAAATCATCCAGGACGATCGCAAAAGGCGGAGATTTTTCGGTCGATCGCTGCTTAAAAAACTTACTCAACTTCTGCGCCAGTCCCAGTTTTCCATTCAGAATCTCACAGCCTACCTCCGATTCACACTGCCGCAACAGTGCATCTAACAGCCTCGCCTCCGTCAAATCACGATAAATCACCAGCGGCACATACCCCACCAACCGCTCCAGCAATCGCTTTGCTACCGTACTCTTGCCCACCCCACCCAACCCATGCAGCACCACACCTGGTTGCGACTTCAACGCCTTCAAACACCGCTGCAAATTTCGCCGCCGCCCCACAAACTCCGCCGCACCCGCCACCCGCACCCGCCCCTCAGCATCGAGAAACAGATCCTCAAATTCCATTCTCTGCTCAACGATGCGATCGCCCGACGGCAACACAAACGCCCCCCAAGCTTCTGCCGACCCCTGAGCATAGAGCCGCAACAACTGCCACTGATGCCGCTCCCGCACCGAAAGCGACTGATCCCGCGCCACCGCTTGATAGGTAAACGCCAACGCCTGCACCAGCGTATATCCCGTCGCCAACTTCTCATACAGCACCGTCGCCGCCACCGTCGCCACCCGATCGCCCACCGGACGACCCCACCCCAACACCGCAGGCACCCCCAGATTCACCAACCGTTCCGCCAATGAGGGAGCCGCCCCACGTCCGCCCGCCTCTCCCGTCCGACAGCCCGACAAAAACACCAATCGCGGCTCTCGAAACTTCAGCACTTGCGCGATCGTCTCTGCCGTTGCGGTGTCTGGCTCTCCTGTCTGCGTCTCCGTCACAAAGTACGGCACAAATTGAGGCTGCCCATTCTCCGCTTTCTCCTCGCGAATATTCGCATGACCCGACAAATGCAGCACATCCAGCGCCCCGTCATACCGTTGCCAAATGTCTTTCAATCCGTCGATCGAGCCACTCTCCTCAACCCGCAGCACCATTGGTAACGATCGCGTCGCATCCAGAATATTCGCCTCCTCCCGCTCAAACTCCAGCTTCGTTTCCCCCGGCAACTCCGGATCAGTCGCCATAAACATCACCTGAAGCGATCGTTCTGGCAGTTCTCGCAGTTTCGCCACGCCCAACACCTGCCGCACAATCACAATCGGATTCGATCGCATCACCAAAAACCCCGTGCGATCGTGCATTGTCTCCCAGGGCAAATGCGCCAATCGTTCCGCCACCTCGATCGCCAAAACCAGTCCTTCACTCGTTTGATCCAGCGCTTGATTTAGCCAGCGATCGTCCCCATCCAGCCAAAAATAAAGCTGTTTACCCACCTCGATCGGATTGGGATCAGCATTATAGAAGTCCGTTTTCGACTTTTGGATCAGGGTTTGAATGGTGTTGAGTGCGATCGTTCTTTCGGAGAGAAGCCGCGATTGATCTCGGTGTGCCGTTAATCTCGCGTGTTGCTCATCGACTAAGGTGAGGGTGATTTGAAGCGTTTTCATTCAGGTGAATCTTTCGCGATCGCTTTCAGCACTTTTGCAATTTGTTCGGGCGTTGCATCCTCGATCGCAATCCGTTCCTTTGGCGTAATAATCACCACATTTTCAATCTTGTTTGTTTCCGAGCCGCTGTACTCCTCATGCCATTTGCGAATCTGCTCCGCCGCACTCAAGCCACCGCTGACTAATCCGACGATCGTCACAATCACTTCCAGCGCTCCATTTCGTTTCACCTCATCTGTAGTTGCCCAACTTCCTGAAACTCCGGGCAGATCCAACAGCGCTTTTGCGGCAGAGATCGCGCCCTTTCCTTCGATCGTGATTTTAATGTCCGACATAAGAGACTTCTACTCAACGACACTGCTAAAAGAAACTACGAAATTATGCTGATTTCCGGATGTCTCTAATGTTTTTATCTTAACCCCTCGAAATTAAAACAAAAAAGGCACAGGATCGTCCCATGCCTCTCAAAAAAATTGTGATTAGTGACGCAGTTAATTCACTGAGTTCACCTGATTGCTGCTAGACTTCGAGCCATTCTTCTCAACAGGCAGCGTCGATAGAGCTTCACTCGATTCGGGGCTGGAATTTTTTGATTTTTTCCGATTTGAGCCACCCGCTTTGGCATATTCCATACTCGACTTTCCAAACTTCAGCGCCACCCCAGTCAGCATTCGCTCCGAAGTTTCACCCAGTTCTTTCTCCAACTGTTCCAGCTTTTGTCTTGCTTCACCCAACTCTGGCAGCAGCGTATTGTAAGCCTCCAGCGCCCTGCGAGTATCGTCGATCAGCTTGGCATAATTGGGAACCGTCAAGTCATAACCAAGATCTAAGTTTTCTTCGATCGATTTAATCAGCGCTATCCGACGTTGTGCTTTGTCGAGTTGAGCAGAACCGCGAGTTTTCAATCCCATGAGTAATACCGTTCTAATCATTCAGGTCTGCCCTACCCTAATTTCGTTTCCTTCTGAATGAGATTCGTAGATCTATTCATTTATTCGATTTAGAACCTAATCTTTTTGCGTTACTTACGTAGAAAACCAGCAAATAAATGTACCGATACAGAAAATGAGGATTCAAATGCTGCAAACAAATCCCCCAAACTTGAAAACGAGTGTTCAAATACGGTAAATGAATCCGCCAAAATTGAAAATGAGGATTCAAATGCTGCAAATGAGTCCGCCAAAATCGAAAATGCACAGGCCGATCGATCAACGATTAACCCTCGATCGGACTCTCCAACGGCTTTAGAGTATTGATGTTCCGGCGTTGCTGAATCAGGGGATGAATTGCCTCAAAGCGGCGGGAAACTCAAGGTTCAAAGTCCCCCAATTTTGGGGGATTTAGGGGGCGAAAAGATGGACACTTCCCACAGATTCATCCCTCCAATCAGCAACGCCGATGTTCCTTAACAGGACTTGCAAACAGAGATAGAAAATTTACCAGGTTGCAAAATAAATATTAGGAGATGAATTCTGGCTGAATTGAGCAATTTCTAAAATGTAGCTGTCAACACAATTCTCTTTGTTCAAATGCGATTATTTATTTTTTAGTGCCATTGTGCTAGAAGTTTAGGAGTTGATCGTTTCGTTCATTGGATTCAGTGGATTGAGCCACCCCTTGCGGGCAACTCGAAGAGACGTAACCCAGCAATCTTCTAAACACAGTTGCTGTTCACACAATAATTCGCTTCTAGGGTTCCGATTTAGCTGACTGGTCAGCGAGATGTCTGGTCCGAGAGAAGCCACTGCCTTTTGACAGAAATCATTCTACAAAAGCAGTCACACGGAGGGAGAAAAGCCCGGGAGAGCCATCCGACAGATCATTGCTGTTGACAGGCTGCCTGGGTTTTTGCCATTTATCAAGGAGTTTATTTATGTCAGCCGACCTCGATTCTGCTTTGATTTTGTGGGATGAAACGATTCCCGGAGGTGCCTATTGGTCGCGCATTATTGCTCGTGGGACGACCCTGCGAATCGTAGCCCCCGAAGGCTCAAGAAACGTTTCTCTGTTATGCTACAACGCTGATAATTTAATCGAACGCTACAACGCGGCGGATACCGCAAAGATTCAATTTAATGCATTTTTGAAAAAGGGAATGCTGCTCTACTCTGACATGGGGCGCGTTTTGTTTGCGATCGCCGATGACACCTGCGGACTCCACGACACCCTGGGCGGATGCAGCAATCTAGCAACCAATCGAAAATACGGGGAAGGCGACTACAAAAATTCTCGCGACAATTTCCTGCTGGCGCTCACCAAACGCAATCTAGGCAAACGCGACATCATGCCAAATCTCAACCTGTTTACGCGCATTGCTGTCGAGCCAGATGGTAGCCTTTCTTGGGCAGATAAGACGGCGAAACCAGGCGACTTTATTGACCTGCGAGCCGAGATGAATGTTTTGGTAGTGCTGTCTAATTGTCCCCATCCGCTTGATCCAGGGGCGTATGATCCCAAACCAGTCAGAGCGATCGTCTGGAAGTCTCCGACACCAACTGCTGATGATCTGTGCAGAACGGCTAATCCAGAAGCGATTCGCGGCTTTCAAAATACGGATGCTGTGTTTGTTTAATCCTGTTCTTTTTGAACTCTAACCTTCATTAACTATGACTTCAACGCTTGCTCCTCAACTCGATCCCAAACTAGCGGTTTATGATCAGGTTCTGCCTGCCCGTAAGCCCTGGGCTAAGGTGATTAAAAAAGGTCAAATCTTGAGAATTGTAGACCTGGGCGGAAATCAGGCCGTCGATTTTTTGGTATACAACGCAGATGACACGAGTGAACGCTACAGCGCACCGGAAACGATTCGCGCTCAAAACAACATTTTCATCACAACCGGAACGCAGCTTCACTCCAACGACAACAACGTTTTGATGACTGTTTTGAATGACACTTGTGGGCGACATGACACATCTGGCGGAGCTTGTAGCTGTGAAAGTAACGCTGTCCGATTTGGCTTAGACAAAAAGTGGCAACATGCTTGCGTCGAGAATTTTTTGTATGCGCTCAAAGATTACGGCATGGGCAAACGAGACATGACGAGCAACATCAATTTCTTTATGAATGTGCCTGTCAGTCAGGATGGAACTTTAGAAATTGTCGATGGAATTTCTGATCCCGGCAGCACTGTCGATCTGAGAGCAGAAATGAATGCGCTAGTGGTCATCTCCAACTGTCCTCAAATGAATAATCCCTGTAATGGGTACAATCCAACGCCCATTCAACTAATCGTTTGGGATGCTGATTAACAAGTTTGTGTAACGTGTTCTAAACTCTATCCGCTTAACGCGAACTTGATGACTTTTTTGTTTCGCTACTCAACGTTCTCGCCCCCTAAATCCCCCACCAGTGAGGGACTTTGAACTGGAACTCTTGTCTTAAAATTTCTTATCTGGAAGTCCCCCAAAATGGGGGGTTGGGGGGCAGAAGAGCCAAGCAACGAAGCGAAAAAGCTTATTGAATTTACGTTTAATTAATTTGCTCAAAATCGGGGGCAAAAGCTCCAAACAACAAAGCGAAAAAGCTTATTGAATTTACGTTTAATTAATTTGCTCAAATGCGTTTCTAGTTTTATCAATTTAGTGTGTCCGTTGATGATTCAATTCTCCTATCCTTACTAATCTTCAGCATGTTTGAAAAAGTTTTGATTGCCAATCGGGGTGAAATTGCCTGTCGGATTATTCGCACCCTCGATCGCCTCCAAGTCATGTCAGTTGCCGTCTACTCAGAAGCCGATGCTTACGCCCGTCACGTCTCAATGGCAAGTGAATCGGTTCTCATTGGGTCTGCGTTAGCGTCAGACAGTTATTTGCGCTGGGAACGAATTTTAGCAGCCGCGAAACAGACAGGTGCCCAGGCGATTCATCCTGGTTATGGCTTTTTGAGCGAGAATGCTGAATTTGCAGAAGCTTGTGCGTCAGAGGGAATTGTTTTTATCGGCCCAACGCCCGATCAGATGCGAAGGTTTGGATTGAAGCATACAGCACGAGAATTAGCCGCCCAAAATCAAGTGCCATTGTTACCCGGAACGTCGTTGTTAGACACGGTAGAAGCGGCACAAAGGGCAGCGATCGCCATTGGCTATCCGGTCATGCTCAAAAGTACGGCAGGCGGCGGGGGAATTGGCTTACAGCTTTGTCACAGTGAAGATAAACTCGCAGAATTATTTCAAACGGTTCAACGCCTAAGTCAAAACAATTTTAAGCAAGGAGGCATTTATTTAGAACGCTACGTGGAACGCGCTAGACATATCGAAGTGCAGATCTTTGGAGATGGTCAGGGCAACGTGATTACATTAGGTGAGCGAGACTGCTCGGTACAGCGACGCAACCAGAAAGTGATCGAAGAAACACCCGCTCCCAACATCAGCAACGAACTGCGTCAACAACTTTATGAATCAGCTTTGAGATTGGGACGAGCGATCGCTTATCAATCTGCCGGAACCGTGGAGTTTGTGCTGGATGTCGATCGCAATGAGTTCTACTTTCTCGAAGTTAACACGCGCCTTCAGGTCGAACATGGTGTGACAGAAGCCGTTAGCGGCGTGGATTTGGTAGAGTGGATGGTGCAACTGGCGGCTGGCGATTCTAGCTTCTTGAATGGCTATCAGCATCAACCCCAGGGACACTCGATTCAGTTGCGGTTGTATGCCGAAGATCCAGGGAAGCAGTTTCAGCCCAGTTCAGGCACCTTAACCGAGGTAGAGTTTTCGTCTGAGATTCGCTGTGATACCTGGATTGAGACAGGAACTGAAGTCACGCCTTACTACGATCCTTTGGTGGCAAAGCTAATCGGACATCAAGACTCACGAGCAGGGGCGATCGCTCAGTTAAAAGAGGCACTCGATCGCACTCAACTGGCTGGCATTGAAACCAATCTCGATTATCTGCGCCAAATTCTTGATGATCCGACCTTCAACACGGGCAATGTGAGCACTCGATTTTTGCAGTCATTTGACTATGCGCCCTGTACGATCGAGGTGTTGCAGCCAGGTGCTTTTAGCGCGATTCAAGACTATCCCGGTCGGTTGGGCTATTGGAATGTGGGCGTTCCGCTGTCTGGGGCGATGGATCATTTGGCGTTTCGGTTAGCCAATCGTCTAGTTGGCAATTCTGAGTCTGCTGCGGGATTGGAACTGACCGTAACGGGGCCGACATTGCGCTTTAATATCGATACGATCGTTTGTCTAACCGGGGCACCCATGCAAGCCGAATTAGATGGAAGTCCAGTTCCTTTTTGGCAAGCGATTGCGGTATCTGCGGGCAGCGTTTTGCAGATGAAAGGCATTCAGGGTAATGGAACGCGCACTTATCTAGCTGTTCAGAATGGATTCAACGTACCGGATTATTTAGGGAGCAAATCGACGTTTACGTTGGGTAAATTTGGTGGTCACTGTGGGCGATCGCTGCGAGTCGGTGATGTTCTCAAACTCAATCGCTCTAGCATTCAAAAAGCTGATTTAACCACGTTGCCATCCGAATTGATCCCTCGGTATCCGAGCCATTGGTCAATTGGTGTTTTGTATGGGCCACATGGGGCACCCGATTTTTTCACTCCAGCGGACATCGAAACGTTTTTCTCAACCGATTGGGAAGTGCATTACAACTCGGCTCGAACAGGGGTTCGTCTCATCGGCCCAAAGCCAGCATGGGCTAGAAAAGACGGCGGCGAAGCGGGGCTACATCCTTCTAACATTCACGACAACGCCTACGCGATCGGCACCATTGATTTCACAGGGGATATGCCGATTATTCTCGGCCCAGACGGCCCCAGTTTAGGCGGCTTTGTTTGTCCAGCGACGATCGTGCAAGCAGAACTATGGAAAATCGGTCAACTTAAACCAGGGGATACCATCCGATTTTGTCAATGGAGTCTTGACGACGCGATTCAAAAAGAGATTGAGCAAGATCACCAAATTGCAACGCTAACAGCCACACAAGCAACACAGATTCAGAAGGCTCCTACTTCACAAGAAGCAATCCTACATAGAATTTTAGAATCACCTGGACAGATTGCTGTCACGTACAGACGATCGGGCGACAAATATCTGCTGATTGAATACGGGCCGCTGGTGCTGGACTTCAATCTCCGCTTTCGAGTTCACGCTTTGATGAATTGGCTGATCGACCATCCCTTACCCGGAATATGGGATCTAACGCCTGGCATCCGATCGCTACAAATTCACTACGACGATCGCGTTCTACCTCTGACACAATTGTTAGAAATGCTAATTGCCGCAGAAGGAGAATTGACGGCGATCGACGAGATGGAAGTCCCGACGCGAATTGTTCATTTACCGTTATCGTGGGACGACGAATCGACTCAGTTAGCGATCGAGAAATACCTGCGATCGGTCAATCCATCTGCGCCCTGGTGTCCTAGCAATATCGAATTCATTCGTCGCATCAATGGTTTGGATGACATCGAACAGGTTCGCGAAATTGTATTTAATGCGAGTTATTTGGTGTTGGGATTGGGCGATGTTTATCTAGGCGCACCTGTGGCCACTCCCATTGATCCTCGTCATCGGTTAGTGACCACAAAGTATAACCCTGCGCGCACCTGGACACCCGAAAATGCCGTTGGAATTGGGGGAGCTTACCTCTGTGTGTATGGCATGGAAGGCCCCGGTGGCTATCAGTTTGTCGGGCGCACAGTGCAGATGTGGAATACCTATCGCCAAACGCCAGATTTTGAAAAAGGAAAGCCCTGGTTACTGCGATTTTTTGATCAGATTCGTTTTTATCCCGTCTCGGCATCTGATCTACTTAAATTTCGAGAAGACTTCATTCATGGCAGAGTTCAATTAGAGATTGAAGAAGCAACGTTTAGCCTGCGACAATACAACGAATTTTTGGAGTCGATCGTCACCGAGTCCGCTACCTTTAAAGCCAAACAGCAAGCGGCCTTTGAAGCCGAACGCGATCGCTGGGCCGCCAATCCCCCAATCGAGCAGCCAGAAGACACTACGCTAGCGATCGATGAACCTCCCTTTGATCTCCCGCCCAACAGTCAAATTGTCGAAGCGCACGTTCCTGCCAATGTTTGGCAAATTGTGGTTGAGAAAGGGGCGATCGTGGCGGAAGGCGATCGATTAGTCATTCTAGAATCAATGAAAATGGAAATTGCCATAACTGCGCCCATTACCGGAACTGTGATTGAAATCTTCTGTACTGAAGGGCAAATGGTGGCCGTCGGACAGTCGCTCTTTGTCATTCAATCAACCGAGTCAGCGAATTAATGCATTGCTCAACTTCAATTTACTAGAGTTCTTCCCCTTCGCTGTTTGACGCTTCTGCCCTCAAGCTGCCAGTTCTAGGAGACTTCAATACCAAGTTGAAAATAAGCTGCAACCAATTGATCAGTCAAACTTAGTCAAAGTCCCCCAAATTTGGGGGATTTAGGGGGCAGAAGCCGAATTAAACGAAGCGAAACCGCGAGAATTACAGGTTGTTTAATTCACGATCCTAAGTAAAAAACCACAACCTTTCTACATCAATTCTTGTCGTAGCCGATGAATGATCGTATCTGGCTCAACCTGATTGAGAATGTCTTGAATCACGGTACTTGCGCCCTGCGCTCCCCAGGTGCAGCCTTGCTCTAGATAAACTTGTGCCGCGCGACCCACTGAATAGGAACCATATCCCGCAATTCCAGCCTGAACGATCGACACCCCCGCCAACGCCGGAAGCCCTGCCGAACTGTCTACCCCAGACGCGATCGCGGCCGCACTTTTGCCCATACCCAACAGAATGCCGCTGCCAATTTCACCTAAAATCAAGCTCCCAGAACTGACCAAAATCGTTTTCAACAGTTTGCCAGCTTCATAGCGGGTCATCGGTAACCCATATAAGTTAGCCAGCGATCGGATCATCGCTAAGTCAGAAATCACACCACCAATCAGATCCACAAATGCAATGGGGTTGAGAGCGATCGCTAACGCTTTGTAGCGAGTAAACTTCCAGATCAGAGCTTCTGCTTCGACGTTGCGGAGTTCGATGATGCGTTCTGCGATCTGGGTTTCGGCGGTTCTTGCCTGCGTGAGAGCATTTAGAGCGAGGAGCGATCGACCTTCTCGATTGAGAATCGTCAAAATTTTGTATTTCAATTCGTCAATCTGTGGCGGTGGCGTTTCCCATTCATAAGTGATGCGTCCATCTGGGTATTCTACTCGCATTTGCATTGGGGTTGGTTCTGCGGCAACCATCACGATCTCATCTTGAGTCAAAAGCTGTTCTAATTGTTGACGGCTTCCCGTTCTGCCTCCCAATCGCTGCAAATTTTCATAGATTGCTTGACGGCTTTGCTCAGGATATAAATCAATCTTGTTAAAGACGAGAATTAATGGCTTTTGGGCCTGTCGTAACTCGCAGAGTGCTTTGTATTCAGTGCGCGTGATGTCTCCTGACACGACAAACAAAATCAGATCTGCCTGTTCTGCTACCTGACGCGCCATCTCTGCCCGTGTTTGTCCGTCAATTTCATCCAGTCCCGGCGTGTCAATCAACTCAATCTGAACTTTACCGCCCTGGGGCACGATCGCACTTTCTTCGGGCACCATTCCCCCTTTTGGCGACCAGCGAACAATCTGAGGCTGTTGGGTCACGCCATTAATCGCACCCGTCTCAAATACTTTGTCTCCCAAAAGTGCATTCAGCAGGGCAGACTTACCGCGACTCACCAGACCAAAAACCGCAATCCGCACGATCGCGTTATCCAGCTTATTCAAATTGTTAGCCAAGCGATCGAGTTCACCTTTAAGCGCGTTTTGCAGAACGGGATTTTTGGACAAGCGCACCGTCTGTGAATAGTTGGTAAACGCCTGACGCAAACTACTCCGCGCCCGTTTTAGCTGCGACTCTTGAGAGGTCGATCGAGAAGATTGAGAAGCTTGATTCACGGTTCGACACAGATTGCACGGCATCTCTATTCTTATGCAGAATTGTGCAAGTTGGAATCGCCAGATGATACGGCTTGTCGCGGGTGATAACCGAACCTTAGACTTAAAAGACTAGAGAGACAAAAGACTAGAGAGACAAAAGACATTAGACAAGAGACACCAGCAAAATGCTTCCCGTCTAGCATCCAAAGTCCGAAGTCTGGAGTCCATCTGTTAAATTTCTGAAGCATTTTCCTTTCTACGATCGTCTTTTCTCTGTAGCCGTTTCGCCTCAACGATTCGATTTGAGGAAGCTTATTCTGCTGAACGGCCAAACAACTTTTTTCAGCGATCTAATCCTTTTGGAAGAGTGACCGATTCAGTTTTTTGTCCAAACTGTCAGGCAAAGCACCCTCTGCAAACTGCTTCACATCAACGGAGGAAACGTATGAATATCGACAATTTCTTCGATCGCCTACGAGGTAAAGACTCTGAAAATCGCAGCGATCGCGGTGAAGACCGTAGATCTCGTCGAGATGACGATGATGACGATCGTTCTAGAGAAAAACGCTCCCGACGCGACGACGACGACGATGACGACGATGACGACGATGACGACGACGATGATGACGACGACGACGATTAATCATCTAGTAGTCCCGTAGAAAATATTCTGCGACTTCCACAGCGCTTACTCGGAGAATTGGCATAAGTCCGGTACGCTGTAAGCAGAGTTTTTTACTTGGCGATGCAAACAGACACTTCTGATAAAGCAGCTTCTCTCAAACGACTCAGATCGCTCGCTCACCTACTAGACAACGCGATCGGCATTCCAGGAACCCCTTATCGGATTGGAATTGACCCACTGATCGGACTGCTGCCAGGAGGGGGCGATCTGGTCATGGCCGGCTTTTCGGTATACATCGTTTGGGAAGCGGCGCGAATGGGACTGCCTCGATCGGTCGTGACGCAGATGGTTTCAAATTTGGTGCTGGATGCAGTCGGTGGAACGGTGCCTATGCTGGGCGATCTGCTGGATGTGACCTGGAAAGCAAACAGCAAAAATGTGGCACTTTTAGAATCTCATTTGGACGCTCATTCAGAAATCCCTCGCAGACAAAAGCGGGCCGATCGGAGGTTTGTCTTACTGTTGCTGGCTGGATTTATCTTGCTGGCGATTGGCATTTCTGCCCTGGCGGTGATTGTGATCGCGTGGCTGTGGAAGACGGTGACGGGCGGATAAAAGTGGACACCCAAAATCGATCGAGGGGTGTAATAATGATTCGGCTGTCTCTGACAAGACTCCGATGGTTCAAGCCTGGCATCCAACAACCCTGACTTCACTGACCCCTGAGCAGACCTTAGAATTAGGGTTTCAGCTACCTGATCCAGAAGACGAGCAGATTCCAGAATTAGAGTTTCAGCAGCAGATCGATCGGGCCTGGCAGGTGTGCGATCGCTTTGACTTACAAACTGACATCTGGCGCGGCCGAATTTTGCGAACGGTGCGCGATCGTGAGAAGAAAAATGGTGAAGGTCGCGGATTTGGCTTTCTCAACTGGCTCAAAGATCGCGAAATCAGCAAAACGCAGGCGTACAGTTTGATCGAACTCGCAAATAGCGCCGATACCCTGCTCGATAGCGGCTGTCTCGAACCCGAAGACGTTAATCAATTTAGCAAGCGGGCGTTTGTCGAAACGGCTCAATCGGTGCCAGAAGTCCAGCAAATGGTCGGAGACGCAGCCAAGAAGGGCGATCGCATTACCCGTCGAGAAGTCCGTCAACTGTCAGATGATTGGACGGTGATGACATCCGATTTGCTGCCCCTTGAAGTGCGCGAGAAAGCCGCCGATCAGACGATTCCGACGCGCTATCTGTCACCGCTGGTCAAACAGTTAGAAAAGCTGCCCGAAAGTCATCAAGTTTCGATTCGCGACAGTGTTGCCGAAAATTCTGACATCGACAATATCAAACAAGTCACTTCCGAAGCGCGTTATTTAGCGAAATATCTAGAAGCCGCCACCCAAGTCCAAACCATCAATAACGAATCTCTTAATCTAGAACTGGCGCTAGAAGAAGCTTTGAGAGTCGGTTGTCTAAGTTCGACCGCAGATTTGGTGAGTCAAGCCGCCCAATTAGAGCAAGCGATCGCCAAACTCTACACCACCTGGAAACGCATCAACAAACTGTCAGAACGCATCTACGTCGATACGGGAGCCAGTACGCCGAACCTACGATCGCTGCTCAGTTGTCTCGATCAGTTGTCAGGCGAGGCGATCGAGTTCACAATGGGCGACCCCAACGGCGAAGGCTTTTCGCGCACGATTCGACTCAAGTTAGAGGGCGATTTGCAATCCGACGATCGCGCTACAGGCTAAAAAAATGACCTGATCTTATTCAGACAAATCGCCAAAGCGATCGCGATATCGCTGTAACATTGCTTCTAACTCCTCGGCCCGTTGGCGTTCTTGCTCGGCTCGTTGACGTTCTTGCTCTAGCGAACTGTTGATTTCATTAAAAGAGCGAAATCGGGTGCGATCTGGGTAATAAAGTTGTAATTCCTCGCCTGATGAATCAAATTGAATGCCAAGGCGAGGACTTGTCCAATTGGCGATTTCTTTGATCGCATCTAACCCATCTTCGCCTCTCTGCCAACCGCTAAACATATTTGTATCAGGATCTATAAATGTAATACTCCTGAATCTGATGGCGATCGTAAAACAGCAGTTTTTTCTCCATTTCAGTCTTGGTGTTGCCAGGAGACAAAATCTCAAACACAACTTGAGGCGGAATCTGATCTTCTCGCCACTGCTGATAAGAGCCTCTATCTCCTTTGGGTCTACCAAACACGACCATCACATCAGGCGCATTCCGAATCTCAGGACGGCCTTCTACGGGATACCACAACAAATCCCCTGCTACAAACACTGTCGGATCGTTGGTAAACAGCCAATCTAAGTTTTGTTTTATCTCAACAATCCAACGAAACTGTTTGGTGTTGTCTGACATCGGCTGACCGTCACTGTCGGGGTAAACGACGGTTTCTTGCAGATTGGAAACCATAGCCCGAAGCCTCTAAAACGCTTGCATTTCACTGTACCAAATTCAGCACTTCTACGGGACGATCGCACGGTCAAACTGCTGCTGTATCGAGAAGACAACATTGGCGAAGTATGGGTTGTGGATCATATTTTGGGTTAGCGATCGACAAGATTATTTATTCAACCACAGCTTTTAACAAAATTAAGAGCCAAGAATCTGATAAAAAGGCTTACCAATCCTTGACTCTTGATCAACGGTTATGGACTGAATCCTGCAATAGTTAAACAACTCCTTGCAGATGACTTGAAGCGATTACATTAACGACGAACGTTGGGAGTCAGAATGTTGATTACAGTTCCCACTGCCGCGCCGTTGGCCGCATTTCTAATGTTGTGACGGCGACCTGTGACTTGCCCTGTGAGCGTACTTGCCCCCGCACCAACTGCCGCATCCGTCAGCGCATTGGGTCGTTTGCCTTTGGGAGTCGTTAGACCGCGAGACTGATTAACCGCCGCCCCCGCGGCCGCCCCGTTGATGATGTTGGGCACTACTTTATGACCCGTGACGATGCTAGAGCCGATTCCTACTCCGGCACCGATACCTACATCGCGCCAAAGGTTTTGGTCGGCAGAGGCAGGCTTAATGGGAAGCATTGTTGCACTGATCAAGCTGGTTGCCATCACACCGGGCATAAGGACTCGCTTTAAAGTTAAATTCATGGCTGCACCTCCTAAAAGGAATGAACTGAAGAAAGCTCAGAGAGTCTAGTTTCTTCTTGCCAAGTTCGATCCTAGAAACTCAAACCAAAAGCGCCCTACGTCTTAGGAATGAGATCACTGAGAAAAATATTGTGCCGTTCTATCAAATGACCTATATCGATGTGGAGGTTGAGTCAGGATGTAAATCAGTGCATTAGTCGCTAATTGAACTATCCTGCTTAACTTGTGAATGCGATCGACCTCAAAATCTTCTTCCCCTTCAAGCATTTTTGTCAGACAAACAATTATGGAGTCTCAGTTATGGAGTCTCAGTTGATCGATTCAACCCATTCCTCAAGTTTATGCCTCTCGTGTTAGTAAATTGTTGGGTGTTTCATCCACAGGTCAGAGGTAAAGTTATAAGAAATTTACTAAGGCTTGGATAGGTTTAGTTCAATTGTTGGGTTTTGATCGAAGGGGGAAGACCCATCGAATTTACGTTTTCTTAGGTGCATCGGTCAAGATAAAGGAACGGATTGATTAATGCGATCGTCTAATCCTATTCAACGTTGGGAAAACCTTAATAAAACCTTGGCAGGCTGTTAATGACTGATTGGTAGGGTTCTGTTATCTACCGATAATTCCTTACACAATCATGGATTGGTACAATTCTTCGCGTCTTCTCTCGACTCGTTTTAAGCGACGTGATCTTTTACGTGGTGCGGGTGTTTTGACTGGCGTTGCAATCGCCTCTCAATTTCCTGATAGAGTCATGGCCCGACCTTTGTTTTCTAGCTATCCCTTTACGTTGGGAGTGGCTTCGGGTGATCCATTGCCAGATGGCGTTTTGTTATGGACAAGATTGGCTCCCGATCCGCTCAATGGCGGTGGAATGCCAGAAAATGCCGTCTCGGTCAGATGGCAGCTTGCTTTAGATGAAGGCATGAGACAGGTTGTGAAGTCGGGCACCAAGATCGCAACGGCTGACTTTGCTCATTCAGTGCATGTCGATGTACGCGGATTGGAGCCAGGGCGCACCTACTGGTATCAGTTTAAAGCGGGGAATGAAATTAGCCCGATCGGTCGAACTCGCACCGCACCCGCTAGAAATCAACCATTAGATCGGCTACGATTTGCATTAGTCAATTGTCAAGACTGGCAAAATGGCTATTACACCGCTTATAAACATGTCGCAGAAGAAGATCTTGATTTAGTCGTTCATGTTGGCGATTACATCTATGAATATGGGCCAGAACCCGGCGGCCCCCGTCAGCACAATAGCCCTGAAATCATCACGCTGACTGACTACCGCAATCGTCACGCACTCTATAAGACTGACACCAATCTACAAGCGGCTCATGCAGCCTTTCCCTGGGCGGTCACCTGGGATGATCACGAAGTTGAAAACAATTACGCCAACAGCATTTCTGAAAACGAGGGCGACTCACCCGCAGACTTTTTGGTGCGACGGGCCGCTGCTTATCAGGCTTATTATGAACATATGCCGTTGCGACGATCTTCTCTACCCAAAGGTGCCAATCTGCGTCTCTATCGTCGGCTGACCTTTGGGGATCTGGCTCAATTTAGTATTCTAGATACGCGCCAATATCGTACTGATCAACCCTGTGACGATGGGCTAAAACCACTCTGTGAAGCCGCTCTCGACCCCAAGGCCACTCTGACCGGAAAGGCACAAGAACGCTGGTTGTTTCAAGGTCTACAACAATCGCCTGCTCGCTGGAATGTCATTGCTCAACAGGTGATGTTTTCTCAATTTGATTTTGATGCGCGTCCAGAAGTTAAAGCCTTTAATGTAGATCAATGGGATGGTTATGTGGCTGCCCGCGATCGCGTTCTCAGCTTTTTGGATCAGCAGAAACCCTCTAATCCGATTGTATTAACAGGGGATATTCACTCTAGTTGGGTGCATGACATCAAACGAGATTTTAATCAGCCCTCTGCCACGATCGGAACTGAATTTGTAGCCACTTCCATTTCGTCAGATTTCCCCACTCAGTTTATTGAACCTGTCACCCTGGCGTTGTCCAATAATCCTCATACAAAGTTCTTTAATGGTGCTTTGAGAGGGTATGTGCGCTGTGATTTGAACCGCGATCGCTGGCAAAGTGATTATCGAGTCGTCTCAACCATTCGCGAACCGCAGGCGACGATCAGCACTCTAGCTTCTTTTGTCGTCGAGGATGGTCAACCTGGCGCTCAACGGGCCTAACGGTAGTTCGAGAACGCCCCCAAATCCCCCACAAGTGAGAGACTTTGAACTGTGGAAGTCTTAAAGTCCCCCAGAATTGGGGGGTTGGGGGGCAGAAGCACTGAACAACGAAGCCTAGGAACTCAATCGCATTCCCTCTCTCAGCGCACCCAAAAATAAGCTATCAACAGCGTCACCAACGTTAGCGGAAAGCCAAAGCGCAAATGTTCTACAAAAGAGAGTTTGTAACCCAGTTTGGCAGCAGCTTCGATCGTAATCAAATTAGCCACCGATCCAAAAACCGTAAGATTCCCTGCCAACGTTGAACTAGCAGCCAACAGTAACCAGGACTTCGTATCGTCTGCACCAATTAACGGACTCAACAACAGCACCGCAGGCACATTTGAGACAAGATTCGACAAGATTGCTGTGACGCTGATTAGTCCCGCAGAAGACCCGATCGCTTTCGTTAACGGCGCTAATAAATTTAGTTGTTCAGTGGCTTTGGTGAGAACAAATAAGCCTGAAAACATCACCAACAAATTCCAATCGACTTCGCGTAAAATGCGCTCTGGTTTGACGCGGCGTGTGATTAACAAGATACTGGCTGCAAGTAGGGCAGATTCGGCTAAGGGCAATCCGATCGCAAACGCAGTCAGCAAGCTACTCATGACGACGATCGTTTTGATCAGCAAAGGTCGATAAATTTGCTTGTCAGAAATAGAAAAGCGTTCACGAGCGATCATTGACCGAACTTCAGGATACAACAGCCACAGCCATGCAATTTGAATCACTAATCCAATCAAAGCGATCGGAGTTAAGGCTTTAGCAAATTCTAAGTAGCTGATTTGTGAAAATGAACCAATGAGAATATTTTGAGGATTACCGCTCAACGTGGCAACAGACCCGATATTCGTCGCGCCCGCCATCGCCAACAGATAAGGAATTGGATTCAAGCGTAACGTCTTTGTCAAACTGAGAATTAACGGCGTGAAGATCAGCGCGATCGTATCATTCAAAAAAACCGCAGACACGACTCCGCATCCAAAAGTCAACGCAACGATCAATCCAAATGGACTGCTGGTGAGACCGAGTAACCACGCGATCGCTAATCGAAAAAATCCCCCATAAGATAGACTCGCATTCACAATCATCATACTTAGGAGGAATACAATCGTCGTAGAGTCGATCGCCTGCCACACATTCTTGAGACTCAAAACGCCCAACGCAATCACGAATGCAGATCCGACCAGTGCGATCGTCGCTCGATTCATTCTCAAGCCTGGGAAGTAGCCGATCGCTAACCCCAAATAAGTCAGCCCGATCACCCCATATTTCAAGAAATCCACACTTCACATCCTGTTTTGAGATTACGGATATGTCCATTGGCGGAGAGCCTCACTATAATTAGCAGGATTTCCACACCAGACTTTTAGGGCACAATTTGACAAGATGAAAGTATCAAAGAGGGTAAACCCATGAAACTGTACGACTGGTATCGCAATATTATCCGCAACTCTAAGTATCGCTGGCTGATTATTTTGGGCACGTTGGCTTATTTGTTAAGCCCGATCGACTTGCTGCCTGATGTGATTCCTGGCATTGGTCAAGTTGACGATGGTTTGCTGCTAACTCTGCTGATTGCTGAAGTGTCTCAGGTGTTGCTTGATAGAGTGAAGACGCGCAAAGGAACAGAGCCGACCGAAACGGTGGATAGCGCTCCCGTCAATGCTGATACGGTGGATGTGAAGGCGACCCCCGTCAAGTAGGCTGCATTTAGCCAATTTCAACCCAGTTTTGAAGAGGTGCGGTTGCAGAAACCGTGCCTTTTTTCATTGCTTGCCTATTGCAATGGGCCAAATACAATCTTATAAATTGCCGTTTCATTCAGTTGATTTAACACGCGCAGATACTCACGAGCATCGTTGCGACGGGTAAAGAAATGGACAACCTGCCCAATCTCAAAGAACGAAAATTGATGCAATAAATTGAACTATGTAGTTGACACGAGACAGCCGCGATTGCTACAACTTGGATTTAGCATGGAGCAGATTGCTGAACCAGCAATTCTCAGTATGGCAAAAAGCTGTTCAAGTCCTGGAAATGCCTGTAATGTAACGAGAATTGCAGGGGTGTAGGTCGGCTCTTTATGCCATAAGCTGGACATGATGAATATCGGCTATGTCTCTATGACTGAGACTGTCTGCCTTGAAACTATTTACTAAAAGCGAAGAGTAATTGACGATTCGTGAAGAAGTACGTTGCACGTTTTGCATCATTAACGATCGCATTCTCTGTCGCGTTCACGAAACACACCGAACGATCACCACCTGCATCGCATCCGACACAAAACACGCGCCACCAAACTTATTCAAAATCGGGTTGAGCGTTTCAATCACGCCGTCAATCTGGTCAGGGTTGCAGAAAGCAATCACGTAAACATTATCTAAACTGTTGAGCGCAAAATCTTCGGAGATGGTGCCGCGATCGCTCTTTCCCGTCACATTATGAATTATGGTGTAACCCGGAACACCCGCTTTCTCAAGCCCTGCAAGAATTTTGTTTAGCTCCACCGAGCTGGCCATAATCTCGATGCGTTTGACCGATTGCATAAAGTTAGCTCCAAAATAAGTTGATACCGTACTGATAAAGCGGAATTCCAAAAATAATATTGAATGGGAACGTGACAGCCAGCGCAGTCGAAATATATAAGCTAGGATTCGCTTCGGGAACCGTCAGACGCATCGCAGCAGGAACGGCAATATAAGACGCACTCGCACACAAAACCGCAAACAATAACGCATCACCAGGAGACATTTGGATCACTTTCGCGATCGCTAATCCCAACCCTGCATTCACAACGGGAGTTAGAATCGCAAACGCAATCAAAAACACCCCCGCTTTCTGCAAATCTTGAATTCGTTTGGCGGCGACCAGTCCCATATCTAGCAGAAAAAACGTCAACGCTCCATAAAACATATCTTCGACAAAAGGTTTCAAAACCTGTGCGCCATGTTCTCCGGTAAGAATGCCGATCGCCACACTTCCCACCAGCAAAAAAACCGACCCATTCAAAAACGATTCGCGCAACACTTCGCCCCAGTCAAATGCTTGCCCCGTCTCAGTCGCCGCAAACACTTTCACTAACACTAAACCGACTATGATTGCAGGCGATTCCATCAATGCTAGAGCAGCCACCATATAACCATCGCTGGCAATGCCTAACTGATCGAGAAATGAACCCGCCGTGATAAACGTAACCGCACTAATCGAACCGTATGTAGCCGCGATCGCCGCAGCATTATAAGGATCAAGTTTGATTCGCAAAATGAAAAACGTGTAAATGGGAACGATACACGCCATCAGAATCGCTGACATGATTGCTAAAATGACATCCTGACCAATGCCACTCTTCACCAATTCGACTCCGCCCTTGAAGCCGATCGCAATCAACAAATACAGCGAAAACAACTTGGGAATCGGCGGCGGAATCTCTAGATCCGATTTGACCAATACCGCCAACATCCCCAAAAAGAAAAATAACACAGGCGGATTCAAAAGATTGGACATCACCAGGCTGAGATCCATCGTCACCAAGACTCCGATTCATAAACGTTACGAATCTTCAGATTACAGCACTGAGTTGCGAATATTTGCTGAAAGGCGACCCCTTGCGGGTAACTCGAAGAGATCGTCCCTACTTTTTGTGGCTGCTATAATAATTCAGGAAACCTGGGGCTGTAGCTCAGATGGATAGAGCGACCGCCTCCTGAGTAATTGGGCACCGTAAGGGAAACTTTACGAGTGAATGTGATCAAATTCGGTGAACCCTGCAAAGTGAGAAATCTTCTGACTTATGGGAATACCGAGCCAAGCCGATAAGAGCGGTTTGAAGGATAAATTTTGGGTTTTGAACTTGAAGTCAGAACTCAAAACTGAGAACTCAAACTCTTCGGAAGGTGTAGAGACTAGAAGGTCACTACCTACGGGCATTAGCCTATGGTAAAGGTATAGTCCAGAGAGTGAGGAAACTCACACAAATCTGAAGCGGTAGGTCGAGGGTTCGAGTCCCGCCAGTCCCGTATCCCAGGAATTTCTGATTTAGTTTTTGCTTCACGATCGCATCAATTCTGCTTGTAGCGACCTTGATGGGCTGACTTCAAATTTTAATGAATTCGGTCGCTTTGGTTAGTCTCATTCAACTTTGTCTCATTCAACTTTGATCGGGAACGATCGACATAGCTACAAGTTTTCTTAACTCAGCCCCTTCATTCCCGCCGCTACATAGGCTGCGTCTGTCACCATTCCGACTAGCGTAATGGGATTGTTGGCAGGCGAAACATATCGATCCTTGGGCACCGAAAAGAGATACTTCACCGTCGATCGCACATAGACGACTAGCACCACCTCGATCGGCAAAATATCCAACAATACATCAACCTGCTGTTTTGCGGTCTGTTCGCGCGCTCCCTCTGGCAACGTCGGAAACCGTAACCCCTGCCCATTCACCCAATTCTCCAAATCCAGAACGACGACTTGGGCCGACGATCGCCGAAGCTGTGTTTCTTCCTGCCGCAGGCGCACTGATTGAAACCCTCTTCCATTCAGCAGTTCAAGCTCAGTGGGGACAGCCGTTTTGCTCAACAAACAGTAATCCACCAACGTCGAACTGATCACTTCCTCTTTTTGCAACGTTCGCCGCACCACCTCTAGCTTTGAGTCAAGCAAATCACTCATATAAGCATCCACACGCTGATTGATCCCATCCTTTGCAACCTGCTTGGCATCATCTAGATTGGTCTTAAAGATATAAGCGATCGCCCCTGTAATCCCTGCACTCAAGGCGGCAAAACCCACCAGCGCAAACTGCATTGTGCTAATAAAATTCTTGAAACTCTCGCTGAGCGTCTTATTTTCATCCGTGATTAGCTTCAGCTTTTCAGTAAATTCTGCCGTTTGCCGCGCGTTCTCCCTGGTGAGAAACTCGATTTGCTGCCGCAACAACTCAACCGAAGCTGGACTATCAGAAGGAGTCGGCGTTTGGGCCAGCAGGTTAGAAAGATCAAGAAACGGCAACCAGTTCATAAGCCTATGCAAAGACATGATTCAAATGATACTGTCACTCGTCAAACTTGAACTAACCCACGCAAACTAGACAACTTCAACGTTATACATACTTAGGTATACATATGTGTACCTATTAGAGTGTGTACCTATCAGAGAACAAGTCGCCCGTCTCTAAATTCAATTGAGCACGATCGTACGTCATCGGCTAAAAAGATATCTCCCTCAAAGGCTGTCTAACGCTGACTCAATTAGTTTATTAAATAAATATTAAATAGATCAGTGGCATCTCTGCTTTAGCGGCGACTTAACCGTTACTTCACAAGATAAGATTTGTGCAGCTATAGATTACAGAATCGCTGGCTTGCGCTTTAATAGATGATCTGTAGTTTTTCCCGAAAATCCTGTGATCACAGCCAAAGTGAAAGTCGAGCATCTCAAGACTGCACTGACGATCGCGCTAATGGTATTTGGAGCCATCACACTTTATATAGAATGGGGCCTGCAACAAAACCATTGTGTCAGGATGAATTTGCTGGTGTTGCAAGTCTCAATCGGGCGGCAGTGCCCCAAGTAAATCTAACGAAACCACAACTGAACATTCCATTCAATTAATAAACGGTGAGTGACCAAACCAACCGGACTATCATTCACCGTTTATTGTCGATAGACTTTCAGCGTAAATCTTTTTGACACTATTGAGCGTCAGCATTGAGTTGGTCGATCGCATAGCGCGCCACTGCCAAACTCATTTTGGCCTGCTCTGTCTCAGACAACTCACTCCACTCAACCGGACGAATACTCTTGAGCGTGGAGTTGATCGCATCCGATTCATCACGCATCGCATAAGCCAAAGGACGAGCCAACACCTGCAAATCTTCGTCTGCCCAGGCTGGCAAGATTTCTTGCACACACAGCACTAATTGGTCTGCCAGCGAATTAGAAGCTTCTGCAACCTGTTGAGCCTGACGAGCGATCGCATTGAGAAACGCCTGGGGCATCGCCGCAAACTTTTGAGTCAGTCTCGTTTGAAGAGAGTTAGCTGACCAGAGGTGATCGAGGTGAGCAAAAAAGGTGGTCGATCGAGCCGTAATCTCACTCTCTTGCCAATCATCGAGCGAAAAGCCTTGCTCTAACTCGGTAAAGAAACTATCCGCAGCAGGATTAGCAGGATTCCAGGGATAAGAGATTCTCCCTTGAGGATTTTCAAGCACCTCTACCTCAGCCGTCTCGATCAACTCGGTGGGCTGCCAGCGCAAAATCACATCGTCTGTTTGAAGGAGTGCGTTTGCCAGATCTTGTTCGACTTGAGCTTGAAGATTTGCACCGAGATGAGACCGACTTACTTCGTTTGCCATGATTGAAAATTCCCGCATCCACTGAATGACTTGAACGTTTGCTGTTGATACCTACAGCCTCGCTGTTACAGGTTCCGTAACGAAACTCACCAATTCTACGAATCATGCATAAATAGCACTTCCTGAACCGATATTACACAAGGCGGAACGGCAAATACTCGGTTACACCAAATCGAGAAATGCTCATTCTGTATCGTGTTTATCGCGTGTCAGAGAGTTCTGGGTGAGCGATCGAGAACTCTAAAACCGAGTTTTGCGACCCTCCGAATTTTAGCTGAACGCCCGACTCTAACAATACTTCTTGATGATGAACTTTTTGCCAACCGCTTCCGCCATAGAGCCAGGTGCCATAGCGGGAAAAGTCACGCAAAAAATAAGTGGGCTGATTGGGATCAGGAGAAGAGTTGCGATAAAAGATTTCAGCATGTTTTCGAGAAACGCCCGGTTCGCCTCGCAGCACCAGATCATTATCGTCACTCATGCCCACCCGCATCAGTCCACCACGAACCGTCCAGATTTTAGAACTCTCAATCGATCGCAGCGAAGCCGTCGGAACTTTGCGCCCAAACTGACTCGGACTGCGGGGAATTTGCGTCAATCCTTCATCCCACGGCTTGAGCAACTCGCCGTCAAACTCTGGATGCATATAGAGAACGGGCAGCGTCCAGGCTTGCTGATTGAATTTAAACAACGTCAAAAGATGCTGTCTAGCAACGGCCACCGCCTGGTCGATCGGCATTCTTTCTCCCAAGGCCTGAGCAAACGCCTGAATAAAACTCAGCGCTTCCTGATCAGTGATGGAATCCCGCATCGCCAGCACCGCCGGAACCCCATGATGCAGCAGCACTTCCGCCAAACTGCTCCGAGGAATGGCCTGATAGCCTTGCTGATCGGGTTGTGCGCCCCAGCAAGCATTAAAGACGGCTAGTTTGACTCGACAGCGAGTTAGCACTTGAGCCAACTCTGTCCCATTGAGCGTCATGTCTGGTCGGAGAAACAGCAGTCCTCCATCGGGCGCAGGCACCCCATGCCCCGCATAAAACAGAACGTTATATTGTCCGGTTTCGAGGCGATCGATTAACTCAGCCGGGGTAGGCTGCAACAGGGTATCGACCTGACAAGAAGCCATATAGCGACTGGCACTGTGCAAAATCGAGTCGTTCGCGTCTTCCTGATGGTCAGGACACTGCAAAATTCTCGCTAGGGCCAGCGCTTCCTGCTCTAATTTGAGTTTCTTAAGTTCGGATCGACGACGACCATCTAACCCGCCAGAAATCGGCTGAACATCTGGCGCAGCGTCCTGTCCCAAAACCAGAAGAATGCTCAAACTCTGGTCAGTTCTCAACGCGGGTAGGGCATCGACATCGCTGGTCGTACGACTAAACAGCAGTTGTTGACTGAGCGAAACGGCCTGTTTGCCCGCCTGACTTTGCATCACTTCCCAGGGCAGCGCGATCAGATCGGGATCTCGAATGTCTAACCGCAGCCGCAGCGCCTTGTTTTGCCCCATTGCGATCCCCTGGCTTTGATTGATGCTGCCCTGAATCGGCCCGTCAAAGAGCCACTGCCAGAGGCTAATCCCCAAAGTTTGCATCAAACGGACGCTGCGAGAAGGCTGCCCCGGTGACTGAGCGACATCCGCTAGCGCCAGCAGGGGGGTATTAGCTTCAGAAACGTGGGGAACTTTGGGCAGACTTCGGGCTGAAAATAGCTCTTGCCAAGCGTTCCAGACTTGATCAAGGGCATCAGACCAAATGCTGTCATGCAAAACATATCCACCTCGATAAGGAGCCTGAATCACATGAATCGCAAAGTGATTGGCTTCGGTGGCGCGGAGGCGTTCGATCGCTAGGCTTAAACAGGGAAGTTCAGACAATGACATTCACAGACGCAGAACAAGGAATCCTCACAAAGACCAGGAGATGCAGAGGGAGGTGGGCAATCACACCTGTTTCTTAGTTTATCGACTTGGCTGACGTTTGGGCTTAAATCTTTTGGGCTTAAATCTTTTGGGAGATCGGGACGTTAGCAGTCCATCAAGGCGAAGCGCACTGTCCAAGCTGGTCTGGTTTGATGCTGAAGTTTTGGGCGACGTAAGGCGCGATCGTCGCTTCTTCTAGCCAGCCTGCTTCTCCGGGTTTGACCAGCCTGGGAAGGGGAGTGCTTGAGGAAGTTGCCGCGCTGCCTGCTACCGAACAAACCTTTAAGCGCAGCCACGATCGCTGGTCGGTCATTGTTTGTTTGCCCACCACTTGCAAAATACTGCCAACGGGGACTCGCCCCACCATAGAAGTGACAGAAGTAGCATCCGCCGGCCCAGGCAAGTTCAACAGATTGACTGAGCCGAGATCAACGCTTTTGACCGTCAGATCCTTTTGTTTTTGGTCGAGCCTGACAAACGAGCCAACCGCCAACAAAGGATTTGCCGAATCTATCGATGCCCCAACGGTAGGAGACGGGCTGTCCGTGGGGACTGCACTAGGAATTGGCTCCGGAGAGGGCGTTGTGAGGGGTGGAGACGGTTCTACGGCGATCGGGTTAATGCGGGCCCGCAGTTCTGGCACCAGTAGATAAAGCAGCAGTCCACCCACACCCAACAGAGCCGTTAGCGTCAAGAACGGTGGGAGCCAGCTAAAGGGCGATCGCGGTGGCTGAATAATTTGAGTTCTAACCGGGGTTTCATCAGGGGAATCGTCAGCAGCCTGAGGCAAGGCGGTCGCTCCACTGCTCTCTCTCGCAGACTGCTGCCAGTTGATCGAAGATGGAGTCGGGGTGGATTCGCTTCTATTGACTCGGCAGTAGACTAATCCGATCGTCACGTTGTCGTGTCCGTTGCGGGTGTTAGCGATTTCGACCAAGCGCTGGCTAACAATTCCAAGGTCAGCGTTGCCATCCAAAATAGGAGCAATTTCGCTGTCCCAAACTTCCTCAATGCGATCGTGATCACTCAATCCATCTGAACAAAGTAAAAATACGCAATCCTCATCCAAAACAAATCGCTGGACGGTGGGATGCAAAAAATCAGAACTACCCATTCCCAATGCCTGAACGAGCGATCCAGACGCGGGCTGCTGTAGGGCATCTCGGTAAAGGGCGTACCCCAAACGCACTTCTCTAGAAGCAACATCGTCATCCAAAGTGACCTGATAGCAGCCTGTGCGAGTGATACGATAGGCGCGACTGTCTCCAACGTGGGTGATATAGAGTTCGTGTTTGTGCGCTAGAGCCATGACGACGGTCGTTCCCATGCGCTGGCGTTCGTGTCGCTGTTCGGTGTCGTTGCGCTGGCTGATTGCGTCATTGGCAGCAAAGGTGGCTCGTTCTAGCCCATCGACTAGCGTGGCTGCGTCAAGATTGCTGGCAAAGAGGCTTTCGGCTTGAGTTTGAAGGGTGGCGATCGCTAACCCAGACGCAACTTCTCCACCTTCATGTCCCCCGATTCCATCACAGACGATTACCAGTGGGTTTGCTTGATTTTCAGACAGGTTTACCGTCAAGACCGACCCACCCGGTGGATAGCAGGCATCTTCGTTACTTTGGCGACTCGGCCCCTGATCGGTCGCGGTGGCAATCTGAATCTGTCGCTCGACCTGTCCATATTTTGCAATGCCCTGATCCAGCAGATCCAATAATTGATCAGCGTGGGTAATTTGCCCCTGGATCAGTTGGTCACAGAGCGGCGTGAGAAACTCAGACTGGAGCACTTGTCTGCTTGGGGTGAAATACGCGATCGGCAATCGATCACTCGCATCAGGCTGCTGATTCCAGGTTGACCAAAGTTGACCCAGGGCAGACAAATCGGGAGGCTGCTTGTCAAATTTCAGCTCTAATAGTTTTAGACAGGCTCCGTCAACCCTTAATAAAGTTGGATCTAGCAAGGTGGAAGCTACTTTTTCTGAGCTGAAGGGCTGCCAGAGAGAAGCGATCTGCCAGAGCCAGTCCAGTTGACGAAGCGGCGTACTTCTTGACCAGAGGCTTTCTAGGGTTGGCATGAGTTGCCCTGCTAAGTCAGAATCCTCAACGGTGGCTCCTGCGGGATAGATAGGAGCAGTTTCTAACAAATAGATGGGTGAGGTCGCGCTCTTCGAGTTACCCGCAGGGGGTCGCTCCTTGTCTCGAATCCAGCCGTAGACCTGCGGCACATGCAGACGATAGGGAAAAAGTCTCAGATAGCTTTCCCAGCGAGGGGGCAGTTCGGGGGGCGTTTCGGGTGGGGCACCGGGTTTGGTGTCGAGCAGAATTTGGTCAGACTTAAACAGATAACGATCTCCTAGCAAATCTCCAGACCGATCGCTCTCCAAGTGACCCACCGCCCACAAATATCGTTTGAGCAACAGCGTTCGACACTTGTGACAAAACTTGTGGCTTTCTGGGTTGAGAGCCTGACAAAAATAATTGGGGCATTGGAGAATGGGACGATCGTTATCCATTGAGGGTTAGGGGGTGTGCTGCCAGCCAGGACACGAGAAGATTGAAGGGAATGGGCGATCGAAGTTGGCGATCGTCTGAATTCAATAGTCTATGTTCAATCGACTCACATTTCACCTAAAAAGGCTGCGATTCTTCTTCATGTTAGTCCCAAGGCTTTTACGGTTGACCAGAATCCCTCTAAAATTGAGTCACAATAAGTAGATATACACAGCGTAGGAAAACGATATGGCTGAGGGCGAATCTCAAGTGCAAGCCCAGGCTCCTCTGTCGGAGCGGGAGTTGCAGGTCATTGAGCTAGTAGCCATTGGCCTGACCAATCAGGACATTGCCGCAAAGCTAGAAATCAGTAAGCGAACGGTTGACAACCATATCAGTAATATTTTGACCAAAACGGAGACTGAGAATCGGGTTGCGCTTGTCCGTTGGGCGTTGCAGTGGGGCAAGGTTTGTATTGATGAGGTCAATTGCTGTGCCCTGCCGCCGTATAACCCGAATGGGAAGGGATGAGGGATGAGGGATGAGGGATGAGGGATGAAGCGTTTGGATGGGGAGTGTAGGGGTTTGCGGTATTTGGTGAGGTGTGCGGGGCTGCCTTTGGCGGTGTATCGGGAGGTTGCGGCGCACTTGTCGCAGGTGGAGGGTGTCAAGGCGGGGCTGACCGCTCAATCGTCGTCTCAGTTTGACTATCAGCAAAGTCAGGTCGAGAGTCTGTGGGTTGAGGTTTCAGAAGCCAGTGTTAAGGGTCTATCGCAGGTGGATCGGATTTTGGCTTACTATGGCGATCGCTATGGTGCCTGGGAAAAAGAAGTTCAGGCAGACTAACGTTTAAGTGTTTAGGTTCAATGAGTTCAATTCAAGCAATTCGCGGGACGCGGGATATTTTGCCCAATGAGGTGGGTCAGTGGCAGCGCATTGAGGCGATCGCTCGTGACCTGCTGAGTCGGGCAGTTTATCAAGAAATTAGAACCCCGATTTTTGAGCAGACGGCCTTATTTGAGCGCGGCATCGGGGAAGCGACGGATGTCGTCGGCAAGGAAATGTACAGCTTTAAGGATCGGGGCGATCGACCCTTAACGCTCCGGCCAGAAGGAACGGCTGGTGTGGTGCGATCGTTTATCGAACATGGTCTACAGGCTCAAGGTGGCGTGCAGCGTCTCTGGTATCTGGGGCCGATGTTTCGATATGAGCGGCCACAAGCAGGAAGACAGCGACAGTTTCACCAATTGGGGGTGGAGGTGTTGGGGAGCGCTGACTTTCGAGCGGATGCGGAAGCGATCGCGCTGGCAACCGACATTCTGCAAAGTTTGGGATTGAAGGATCTGCGGATTGAGTTGAATTCGATTGGGGATGGAGACGATCGCCAACAATATCGAGAGGCGCTGATCAATTATCTGATTCCCTTTAAGACTGAACTGGACACGGATTCTCAAGATCGTTTGACGCGCAACCCGTTAAGAATTCTTGACAGTAAGGATGCTGGAACTCAGAGCATTCTCGACAATGCCCCCAGTATTTTGAATTATTTGGGTGCGGAGTCTCAGCAACGATTCGATCGCCTTCAGCAGCTTCTCAAGGATTTGGGAATTTCTTGTCGGGTCAACGATCGCTTGGTGCGGGGCTTGGACTACTACACCCACACGGTTTTTGAGATCCAGTCCGATGACCTGGGATCGCAGGCGACGGTTTGCGCGGGGGGACGCTACGACGGACTGGTCGCAGAGTTGGGCGGCCCTAACACGCCAGGAATCGGTTGGGCAATGGGTTTAGAGCGTCTGGTGATCCTCTTGCAGCGACTTGAAACGGCGCAGTCTTCTAAGGTTGACTTCTACATCGTTTCTAAAGGAGAACAGGCGGAATCTCAAGCCTTAGTTGTGGCGCAAAACCTACGACGATCGAGCTTCATCACCGAATTGGATCTGAGCGGCAGTGCCTTTGGCAAACAGTTTAAACGGGCCGATCGCAGTGGTGCCGCTGCCTGCTTGATTCTCGGAGATGCCGAAGCAGAAAGCAAAACGGTGCAGTTGAAATGGCTGAAAACAGGGGAACAGACGGCGATCGCTCAATCAGACCTCTCCCAAATGACAGAGAAGCTGAGAAGCCAAATCTCCCGCCTGAGAGATGACAAATAAGTGAACTTTTCTAAAGCCAGGTAGCGGTTTTCACGAATCCGTCCCCCTGCTTGCTTAAAATGAGTCTCAAATTCTGCTGTCGTTATTCAGAATCATTCGGAAATCTAAACATTATGGCTGACGAATTGATTAAACCCTACAACGGCGACCCCTTCGTAGGAAACCTCTCAACTCCGATCAACGACTCTGCGTTTACTCGCAACTTTATCGGCAACCTGCCTGCTTACCGTAAGGGCGTTTCTCCCTTGCTGCGCGGTCTAGAAGTTGGTCTGGCTCACGGCTACTTCTTGATTGGCCCCTGGGTCAAACTTGGGCCGCTGCGGGACTCGGATGTGGCGGCTCTGGGGGGCTTGATTTCTGGGGCGGCTTTGATTGCGATCGCCACCATTTGCCTCTCTGCTTATGGTCTGGTGTCCTTTCAAGACGAAACGCTCTCTGATGATCCGCTCAAAACTTCTGAAGGCTGGGGACAGTTTACAGGAGGTTTCTTTGTCGGTGCGATGAGTAGCGCGTTTGTGGCTTATTTCTTGCTCAACAACTTCGCGATCGTCGATGGTATTTTCCGAGGCGGATTTAACTAAATTCTCTCGAACTGTTTATCGACATGAGGGCCTGATTGCTGATAACATTCAGGCCCTTTTTAAGGTTTGCCCAGAGACTCAGGTAAAATGCTCAAAACAAACAGGTTAACCTTCAAGCCGCAAAACCTGACTTATGCCTGAGACGGATTATTGGGAATTTCTATTGCAAAAAGAGGGCGATCGCTCCTGGTTGCCGCTTGATTCGTCTGATGTAGAAATTCTAGAAGGGCGATATCGGATTGTGGCGCGATCGCATCGTAAAAATTCTAATGTCGAGGTGAGAATTACCCATCAGGCAACCGACGAAATTCCGCCCAAACGTCGAACTCAAAAGCGATCGCACCGCACCAATCAAGATGGGCTGGTGGTCGTGATCCCCTTTACTTCGCTCAAGCCTGGAATCTGGGAACTCAACTGTTCTGGCGATCTCATGTCTGATCTGATGGGCAACGGGTGGCAAGCCTCGATTCAGCTTCATGTGGTGCCCAGAGCAGCCGAGGAGGATGCTGATGATTGGGAGCCTGACTGGGAAAGTCTATCTGAAGAGGCGGCTGTTGAAACGGCTGAAACGGACTCGCCTGAAGAATCTCCACCTGAACCACCGCCCGTCAGCAATTCATCCGTCGATCGCCTGCTGCAAATTGCCGAACAACTGTCACAGACGGCCGAATCTGCCCAGTTGGTGGCTCAAGCCTTGCCCCCGCTACAAATCACGCTGGCTCAAGAAACCTTTGTCGCGCATCGCGGACAGACACTCACTTTGACGGGTCAGATTGCGTCTGTAGAGACTTCTTTTGGGTTAATGCTCTCTTCCGCAGAGTTAAAGGCCGCACTGCGCGATCCCCAAAGTTCAGATGTGTTGCTAGAGACTTGCGAACTCATTCTCAACCAGCCGCTTCCCATGCCGTTAGCGTTTGAGTTGGCATTGCCAGTTGACTTTAGAGCACGCTTGCTGCTGGGCGAACTTACTCTCTATGACCTGAGTCAACCGTCTCAAGCGCCGTCTGTGTTGGTTACTCAGTCTTTTACGCTGATGGCGGATGCGAGCGATCTGCTGGAGTCGGTTTCTGAGGGAATGGCCCCCGATGAGGAGTCGCTAGAACAAGCCCTAGAAGCGTCTGCCAATCCCAGTCAGCCCGCCCCCCAAACTTCTCAGCTAAACCTGTCTTTTTTGGATCTGGTTGACCCGTCCAAAGCGCTGCCGTCTGACTTTAGACCGATCGCCGCTCAACCGCTACCCCCTCAGATTTATTCACCTGCGTCTCAAGAGGGCAAAAAAAGTTTAGATCTCCCGTCTTTTTCGCCTCCGATTACTGAGCCAGAAGCTAGTCCTGAAGCTATCTCTGACAATCCATTTGAGGCAGATCTTAACCAGCTTGAATTGGCGATCGACTCAGAGGAGCCTTCCCTGCCTGACCAGCCTGCCTTGCCTCCAGCGCCTGACTTAGCAGATGTTTCTTTAAGCTCGCCCATTCAGTCGGCTTTCCAGGCTTTAAATTTGCAGGATCGGTTTTTTAGTCGGCTCAATTCTTTAGCCAGCGATGCCGACCTGTCAGAGGAGTTGAAGGCGGCCGCTAATCCGTTTGTGGTGTCTGAGGAGAGCGCTTTGACTGAAACTGAGTCGATCGCAGAATTAGCAGAAATTTCTGAATCGGCAGAAGAACCGCCCGTCGATCCTGATTTGTCTCACGAAGTAGTGGTAGATGACGAACCCGGAGAATCGGCCTTTTCCCTCAGACAAAAGGCTAAACCTGTTGCTAATCCGCTACTTTTAGCCGACGACGAACCTGTGCCCACGCCAACTTTGGAAGTCACCACTGAGGAATTGATTGCAGGACAACCGATTTTGGTCAGAGCCAAATTGCCCAATCTGTTGCCCAAGTTTTATGTGAAATTTTGGATTAACGATCGCCAAACTCGCGCTTTGTTGGATGGCCCTCGCTGGCTGGTCGATTTCAATCCCAATGGCTTAGGCGATCTCGAAGCCAGCACTCAGTTGACGGTGCCCTTTGGTAGTTTAGAAATCCAACTCGAAGCGATCGCTGTCGAAGTCTCAACCCAGCGAGAAAGTCATAAAGTTGTGGTCGATCGCTCTGTCATGCCGCCCAATTTACCCGATCTCTCCCTGGATGATTTTGAGGTGTGACCGGACGATACAGACGCTACGCTAAATTTAATCAAATCTGTTGGAGGCCTTATGTCACTGACTATTAAGGATTTGGAGAAGCTGCAAACTGACTACCCCGACTACCGTATGGAGTTAGTCGATGGAGAGATTATCATTATGAGTCCATCGGGCTACGAATCAGAAGAGGTGGCAACCCGCATGTCGGCAAAGTTATTTAACTGGGTGGACGATCGCCGTTTAGGTCGGGTGACAGGTTCTAGTGCGGGCTTTATTTTGCCAAATTCCGATACTCGCGCTCCTGACGTTTCTTTTGTTTTTGCAGAACGGTTGCGCCGCAGTCCCCGCAGTTTTGCTGAACTTGCTCCTGATTTAATGGTCGAGGTTAAGTCACCGACAGATAGTGTGGGAAAGTTGCGACAGAAAATTGATGACTTTCTAAGCTTGGGGACACGAGTGGGGATTTTGATTAATCCAGAAAAGCGTTGGGTTGAGATTCGTCGCTCTGGAGAAGAACCCGTGACGCTGAAAGATGGCGATCGCCTCACAATTTCCGACCTTCTCCCCGGCTGGGAAGTGGAAGTTACGGATCTGTGGTCACCAGAGTTTGACTAAAGAGTTTGACTAACATGACTCCAGGGATCGCACTTCTAGCGCTAATTATCAGTTTGGGAACGGTGGTGATCTTGTCTCCGATTGTTGCTGAGTCCCGTTACGCCAGCCAAAAACTTCAACATCCCGATCAGGTGGCTCAGGGAACGATCGCGGGTGCCTATCGATATGTCTGTTGGGTGACTGGGACGGCAATGATTGCGGCGGCGATCGTTCTACTCTTTCGTCTGGAGTGGTGAAGTTAGACACACGTTCACTTTTTTCATCTTGTGCTTTGGGTTAGCGATCAGAATGACTGGTTATGCGGCTAAATCTTGAGTGGGGACAGTAGCCTAAAAGTTATTTGTGAGTATTCGGAGTCCAAGCAATTGCAGTTTTGTAGTATTGTGTAGTATGATCGGCAGAGTTTACAGGTTCTTGCGCGATCGTCTATGGAGTCATCAGCCCAAATGTTGACAAACGAACAAATTGAACAGTTCACTACCAACGGATATGTTCGGGTCGAGCAAGCATTTTGTCGTGAGCTTGCAGATCGATGCCGCAAGATTTTTTGGGCTGACACTGGGTGCGACCCCGATGACCGCTCAACCTGGGAGAAGCCTGTAATTCGGACTCCGGATCACAGTGAACCACCGTTTGTACAAGCAGCGAACACGCGGAAATTGCGTACTGCCTTCGATCAGCTTGTGGGTAAGGGGCGATGGCAACCAAGGTTTAGTTCAGGATATTGCATTGTGCGCTTTCCAATCAATGAAGACCCCGGCGACACAGGTTGGCACATTGACTCAAGCTTCCCATGCGAAGACTCAGACCCGAATGATTATTCAACATGGCGCATCAATATCCATTCCCGCGATCGTGCCTTGTTGATGTTGTTCTTGTTTTCGGATGTGGGTGAGCAAGACGCACCGACTCGGATTCGTTCAGGTTCGCATCTGGAGGTGGCACGAATCCTTGCACCTGCTAGGGAAGAAGGGTTAACGGATTTTGATGTGAGTGCCACGGCAAACTGCCCTGAAGTGATTGCGACTGGAGCAGCGGGGACGGTTTACCTCTGCCATCCATTTTTGGTTCATGCTGCCCAGATCAATTGTGGCTCTCAACCTCGATTCATGACGCAGCCACCGCTTTACCCGGTTGGAGCCTTTGAGGGTGCAGACAAGGAAACGTCTCCGATTAAATATATAGACAAAGAAACGTCTTCCATACCAATTGAAGAGGCTGTTTGCAGAGCTTTGAGAAAGTCAGACGTGGGCGCTGCATAATAACCCGACTGGAGCGGACTGATGGAAGACCTTGGTGATGTTACAAAGGTCTTCCATCAGTCCGCTCAGTCGGAACGTTCTACAACGGAAGAATCCAGCGATCAGATCACTAAACTTCTCTGGGAAGCCATTTCAACGTCCCCACTCCACTGTTAAGAATTTTAAGAATCGTCACTGTGTGTCACCCTTCACAGGTAAATTCACAAATGGAATCATCTAGCAACCAATAGGAAACATTCTTATGACAGGTTCATACGCGGCCTCATATCTGCCCTGGATTCTCATCCCGATCGTGACCTGGCTCTTGCCCGTTGTTGTCATGGGCTTGCTGTTCTTGTACATTGAGCGCGAAGATCCCACAGGCATCTAACCTGATTAAAACGTTACTTTAAAAGCCGTCTTATCTGATTAGATAGACGGCTTTCTTGATTTGGAGTCTTTAGTTGAGTGATTACACTAGAAGACACAAGCTCACATTGAAGAGCCTAACCCTGCGTAAGCTCCATAGAAAAACAATCCAAGTAGCCCGATAACCCCTGTTCCTGCCACAGTTGCGACAACCCACAGAGGAATTCTTCCACCACCGCTCACAGTCTTACCTCCCAACAATACAAGTGTTTGTAGCCGAATTTAGACAGAAGAAACTGCCCAAAGATTTCTAGTTGAAAAAGTAACTAGAGAAAAGAATGCCCAGCGTGAAAATCATCAACAAGCCCAAAAAGAGCGAAGTTCTATTAAGTTCGACGGGCTGTTTGTTGGGGTTTGGTGCGCCTTTGATAGCCACTGGTTTCTCCTATCGTTGAATAAACTGCATGGAAGCGATCGCGCCCAAGAAGAAAACACTTGGAACGGCTAATGTGTGAACTGCCAACCATCTAACCGTAAAAATCGGATAAGAAACGGGTTGATTTGGAATGTTGCTAGTCATATTTTTCTGAATTGTTATTGAGATGCTTACTGTTCACCTTTCACAAATTTGTCAACTTGCTGCTTCGCTTCAAAGCGATTGTTGACGATCGGAGCTTCTTGCCGCGCCGCCGGAAAATACTCGTTGGGGCGAGGCGTTCCAAACACGTCATAAGCGAGACCCGTACTCACAAACAGCCAGCCTGCAATAAACAAAGCAGGAATGGTGATGCTGTGAATCACCCAGTAACGAATACTTGTCACAATGTCGCCAAAGGGGCGCTCTCCAGTAGTACCAGCCATTTAGATTCCTCCGCAGACAACAATCAAAAGCTTGTTACTCTCATCATACGGGACTATGAAAGTCCTCACAAGTCAGTCCTCTCACCAATTTACCGTTCTTGATCCCGCGCTCAATTTCAAAGCTAAAAACGACCTCAAAAACGACAAATTCTTTAGCCATTTCAGGCAGTTTTTGCGGCTCCTTGATACCTCAACAAAGTCCCCCGCTGACCAATAATGAATCCCTTATCCTCGCTGAGGAAGGTAATTTTATAAAAGTTGGCAGGAATGTTCTCAACGTCGGTGTCTTTTTGCCAGGTCTTGCCATTGTCAAAGCTACATAAAAGGTTGCCACTGCCGCCTACTACCCAAAGCTCGTCTTGAGTGCGATAGGCCAGATCCAACAGCCCCCAACTGGTGGCAAACTCAGGATTTTGCGCTTCTTGCCAGTCTTCTGGATTTTCGGGAGAATTGCTGAACTGAACTTGACCCCCCCGCGCCAACATCCACAGGCGACCATCTTTGGTAAAGCCCATGCTCTGAAGACGGCGAGAACTATTGCGGTTGTAAGGATGCCAGATATCGTCTCCGGGCTTCCACACTGAGAAAAAGTTACCTCTCGAAGAGACCGCCACATAGGAACCGTCCGCGTAGCGATCGATGGATTTCGCCACCCCAAAGGCTTCGTTGACCATTGCTTTCCAGTTTTTGCCGCCGTCCGTAGTGCGATAGATGGCTCCCAGATCGGTGGTCATTTCTGCGGTTTTGGGGGCGAGGGCAACGATCGTGCTAGGTGAACCTGGCAACTGCTCACTCAACGGAATCTGCGCCCAGGATTTCCCGCCGTCTGTGGTGTGAAGCAAAATGGAGGGCTGTCCAGTAATCCAGCCTTCTTTACCAGAAAAGTTAACAGAGCTAAAGCGATAGAGCTGCTCGCCCAGGTCTAAAACTCTCTGTCTCCAGGACTTGCCGCCATCTAGCGTCTCCAACAGCGCCGATTTTGTGCCAACCAGCCAGCCATGATTGGGATCATCAAAGCTGATGTCTAACAAGTTTTCCTCGACGGGCAGCGCAATCTGCTCCCACGGGTTACTGCTGAGGACGGGCAAAAAGACAGACTTACAGCCAGTTGTCAGCAAAACTACGGCTAACAATATGACAAGTTGTTTCCAGGCTCTCACAATCCAGTGCATCGCTTTCAATCTCTGATACAAATTTCTTTTTACGTTCGATGGAGGTTTCGCTTCTACTATTGCAGCCCGTAAAGGCTCAGAAAGAAGATGAACCCCACAATCAGCCCTCCAAAAATCAGGAGGTTTTTTTGTCCCGGCGTGAGCGTGTTGACCCCTAATCCATACTTCAAATTTTCTTTGAACCCAGAGGCGCTACCCACGGGGCCGATGTTTTGAAAGCGTGAAGTGGGTGCGCCACAAACTGGACAGCGCCAATCTTTGGGCAAATCCTCAAAATAGGTTCCGGCCGCGATTTTGCGGCGATCGTCCCCTTTCACGGGTTCATACACATATCCGCAAGCGGCGCACTCATGACGATCGAGGGATCTGGGTTCTTCGGCGATCGCGTCTGGACTGACAATTTCTTCTTCGGTACTCATGGCTGAGGGAGGGGTAGAGGACTAGACTGCCAATCTTAAAATCTCCGTTAATTATTATGACATTATGACCAGGCCCTTAAGAAATACATTTTTTACCCTCCGGGATCTCCTTTAGATATAGAAATCTCTTTATGAAGGAGTTCAGAATATTTCCGGGCAAATTTCTCGAATCGTCAAGCTTTTCGGGCGGCGAGGTCAACCGTGTCACTCTATAATGTGAAGCAGAAGTAACACAAATGTTCTGACTTACTTTTTCGTAAGAGGCGGCTAATCACTGTGTTTGTCCTGAGCGGCTACGAATATCTCCTGGGTTTCCTACTAGTTTGCTCACTAGTGCCCATTTTGGCTTTAACGGCTTCTAAGCTGGTTCGCCCCAGTCGTCGCGGCCCTGAGCGTCGCACTACCTATGAATCAGGGATGGAACCGATCGGAGGAGCCTGGATTCAGTTCAACATTCGCTACTATATGTTTGCCCTGGTCTTCGTGATCTTCGATGTAGAAACGGTGTTTCTCTACCCCTGGGCAGTGGCATTTAGTCGGCTGGGACTGTTGGCGTTTATTGAAGCCTTGATTTTTATCGGTATTTTGATTGTCGGTCTGGTCTACGCTTGGCGCAAAGGAGCGTTGGAATGGTCATGAATTCTGAACTTACAACCAATGGGGCATTGATCAACCCGATCGAGCGTCCCAAAATCACTCAAGAGCTTTCTGAGAACGTAATCTTAACCAGCGTGGACGACCTCTACAACTGGGCAAGATTGTCGAGCCTCTGGCCTTTGTTATTTGGAACTGCCTGCTGCTTTATTGAATTTGCCGCTTTGATTGGGTCACGATTTGACTTCGACCGCTTTGGTCTGGTGCCCCGCTCTGCGCCTCGTCAGGCAGATTTGATCATCACGGCTGGCACGATCACCATGAAAATGGCTCCTGCTCTCGTTCGACTCTACGAACAGATGCCCGAACCGAAGTACGTGATTGCGATGGGTGCTTGTACGATTACGGGCGGCATGTTTAGCGTTGATTCTCCGACCGCGGTGCGTGGAGTTGACAAATTAATCCCTGTGGATGTCTATCTACCGGGGTGCCCGCCTCGCCCCGAAGCGATTATTGATGCCATTATCAAGCTTCGCAAAAAAATCTCCAACGAGTCGATGCAAGAACGCGGCAATCTGCGTCAAGTTCATCGCTACTACAGCACCACTCACAACATGGAGATTGTGGAACCCGTTCACGACGGCAAATATCTAGCAGAAGCTACCCGTCAAGCGCCCCCTCCAGAGTTGATGGAAGCAATGGGCTTGCCTGTGGCTCCCGCGCTCAGAGCAACCGAGAAAGAGGGGGTCGATCGTGGCTGAAGAAGAAACCAAAACGACTGAAGCCGCTCCTATTGTTGAAGCAGGCAAAACGTCTAAATGGCTAACCTCAAACGGCTTTGAGCATGAATCAATGGGTCTGGATGCCAGCGGTGTTGAGGTCATCAAAGTCGATGCAGAACTGTTGATTCCGTTTGCGACGGCTTTGTATGCCTATGGGTTTAACTATATGCAATGTCAGGGTGCGTATGATGCCGGCCCTGGACAGGAGTTGGTTAGCTTCTATCATCTAGCGAAATTGAGCGATAACGCCGATCGCCCTGATGAAGTCCGCCTCAAGGTCTTTTTGCCTCGTAACAACCCCAAAGTCCCCTCAGTTTACTGGATCTGGAAGGCCGCCGATTGGCAAGAGCGCGAGTCCTACGACATGTTTGGCATCATCTACGAAGGTCACCCCAGTCTCAAGCGCATTCTGATGCCTGAAGATTGGCAGGGCTTCCCGCTGCGTAAGGACTACGTTTCTCAAGACTTCTACGAATTGCAGGACGCGCATTAGTCAAACCCGCCTTGGTCAAACTGCACTCGCCAAACCTGTAGAACTCCTCATAAAGGCTCCTCTGTGTCACGCTAAGGGGAGCTTTTGAGTTGAGGTGACTGGTTTGCAAGTCGCGTGATGCTTCCCAAAAACCGCTTAATCATCTGTAACCCCTCAGTGATAAGCTGAAAAATGGCGGTAACGCGCAAATTATTAAACTGTTTGAATAGCTGAACCACGGAGTAGGGCGTAAGCATGGTCACCACCGCAGAAAAAACGAACATCGGTTACATCACACAAATTATTGGGCCCGTTCTAGACGCAAAGTTCTCCAACGGCAAGATGCCTCGGATCTACAACGCGCTCACCATCAAAGGCACTAATGAAGCTGGGCAAGAAGTTTCCGTTACCTGTGAAGTTCAACAACTTCTCGGTGACAACCAGGTTCGCGCCGTTGCCATGAGTTCTACAGACGGTTTAGTTCGCGGCATGGAAGTCGTAGATACTGGAGCGCCAATCAGTGTACCTGTCGGGCCATCAACCCTGGGACGCATTTTTAACGTCTTGGGTGAGCCTGTTGATAATCAGGGGCCCGTAGGCAACACAGAAACTCTGCCGATTCACCGCGCTGCTCCCAAACTGACCGAGCTAGAAACTAAGCCCTCCGTGTTTGAGACGGGCATTAAGGTGATTGACCTGCTGACTCCCTATCGGCGGGGCGGCAAAATTGGTCTGTTTGGTGGGGCAGGTGTGGGCAAGACCGTGATCATGATGGAATTGATTAACAACATTGCAACTAACCACGGCGGCGTATCGGTATTTGCTGGGGTGGGTGAGCGCACCCGTGAAGGCAATGACCTTTACAATGAAATGATGGAATCTGGTGTGATCAAAAAGGATAACCTTAACGACTCCAAGATCGCGCTTGTGTATGGTCAGATGAATGAGCCGCCCGGAGCCAGAATGCGGGTTGGTTTGTCAGGATTGACAATGGCCGAATACTTCCGCGATGTCAACAAGCAAGACGTTTTGCTGTTTGTAGACAATATTTTCCGATTTGTGCAAGCGGGTTCTGAAGTGTCTGCTCTCTTAGGACGGATGCCTTCTGCGGTAGGATATCAGCCGACTCTAGGAACCGATGTGGGCGATCTGCAAGAGCGGATCACCTCGACGACGGAAGGCTCAATTACCTCCATTCAAGCCGTCTACGTGCCTGCGGATGACTTGACTGATCCCGCGCCTGCTACCACCTTTGCTCACCTGGATGGCACCACTGTTCTCTCTCGTGGTTTGGCCTCAAAAGGAATTTATCCAGCAGTTGATCCGTTGGATTCGACTTCGACTATGCTGCAACCTGCGATCGTCGGTGATGACCACTACGACACCGCTCGTGCTGTGCAATCTACCCTTCAGCGCTACAAAGAGCTTCAGGATATTATCGCCATTCTGGGTCTGGATGAGTTGTCGGAAGACGATCGCATCACCGTCGCTCGTGCCCGCAAGATTGAGCGCTTTTTGTCTCAGCCTTTCTTTGTGGCAGAAGTCTTCACCGGCTCGCCTGGTAAGTATGTGAGCTTAGAGAAAACGATCGCAGGCTTCAAAAAAATCCTCGCAGGTGAACTGGATGCCCTCCCGGAGCAAGCATTCTATCTGGTTGGGGACATCGACGAAGCGATCGCCAAAGCCGAAAAAATGAAGGCAGAAGGCAAGTAACTTAGTTCTGAGTTTTGGGTCTTGAGTGAGTTGTCTGACCGCTCAAAATTCAAAACTCAAACGCTCAAAACCTTTGCCTAACCCTTGGAGAAAATTATGGCTTTAACTGTTCGTGTTGTCGCTCCAGATAAAACGGTTTGGGATTCTGTAGCTGACGAAGTGATTCTGCCTAGCACGACTGGGCAACTGGGTATTCTTAGCGGTCACGCGCCTTTGCTGACGGCTCTAGATACGGGTGTGATGCGCGTTCGGGCTGACAAAAAATGGGTGCCGATCGCTCTCTTAGGGGGCTTTGCCGAAGTGGAAGCCAACGAGGTGACTATTCTTGTCAACGGTGCCGAACGAGGAGACACTATCAACCTCGAAGAAGCTCGGACTGCCTACACCGAAGCTGAGTCTCGCTTTAACCAGATGCAGTCTAGTACCTCAAGGCAAGAACAGATTCAGGCAACTCAAGCGCTAAAACGTGCCCGTGCCCGACTTCAAGCCGCAGGTGGTTCGATTTAGAAACTTTAATCATTCAATTGACACAACAGGGAGGGAGTTTTGCCCTCCTTTTTGTTTGGTTTTCCAGCTTTGTTGTGACAATTCATTGTTAACTCAATTCAGATAGAACGCTTGAACTAAATCTAGTCTGCTGATAAGATAAGCCATACTGCTATGACAGAATTGGCATGGTAGATGAAATTACGTATCGCGTTTCCGAAATTAGTCGAGCAGTAAAGAATTTTGACCGCCCTCTTTCTGATCTTGAGATTTTCAAACGAAAGTATCTTTTCTATGCAGATCTGGACGAGGAACTCGCAGACTACATTGCCGAGCATCTAGTGCTCTACAAACCAGCACTGGAAAAAATTCATGTGTACCTAACTAGTCGCGTTTTACAGGAGACTCTTGCCGCCTACTGGCAGAATACTGAATCCGCTATCCTCAGTACTCTTGAGTACGCGACGAGGCTTCATGCTAGGGACGACGATTTCAAGGACGTGTACCATTCTACTAATTCTTTAGCTGACGCGCTGCGAACAAGATGGATTCCCATTCAACCTCGCTATAAGCTGCCAAACTTCAATCAGTATTGTCGCCAATATAATCCGATTTGGAAGCAACATTTTGTAGAAACTTCTAGATCTAGAAACGATGAGTTTTACAGTTAAGTAGCAAAGTGCCTCTCTAGCTGCTTACTGCTTAAGGGCAGAATTGTCTTTTCAGAGCATTCGCTTAGAGATGCTGTCTGACTTGCTCAACCGATAAATTTAGTGCAGCAGAAATTTGCTCCACGGTCAGCCCCATTTCCCTCAAACGAGGAATCGCTTCATATCGCGATCGTTCTGCTTCTTGTCGCGCCTGTTCTGTCTCAGCGTGAGTTAAGAGCTTTGTCTCTGTGTGAGGAACGTAATAGCGCAATTCACCGTTTGTTAATCTCAGATCGAGCGCAAGTGTCTGGCTGTAGATCGAAACGCTGCCATCGGCCAAAGTCGTGACTGGAATTGGCTCATAGCGATTTCCAATCAAGCGCGAACCTTTGAGCGGCGGCTTTAGATAATCGCCCGTCGGGTCATACTGAAAGTACTCCAATACACCCATGCGCTGATACTTCTGTGGCTTATCCTGTTCGTCGTTGCCGCGAGTCGTCTTAGAAGTCACTTCCAGAACAAATGAAGGGAGCTTGTTTCCTTCTTCCCAAGCTTTATAAGTGCGTCGCTTCTTCTTCTCAACGCCAAAAATCACAAAGACATCCGGCGACACCACGGCATCCGGGACACCTCGTTCGTAATAAACAAACAAATTGCCTGAGACATAGACATCCGATCGTTCCTGAAAATAAATACTCAACGCTTCAACGCTGTAGACCAAATAATCGCGGGTTGGATCGCTCTCAGTCATCGGATTGCCGTCCGATTCTGGGTAGATCGTATCTGGATCGTAGTTGAGTTGGCTTAGAAAAGAGGTCATAGCAGTGCCTTTTCATGGGTTTGCCTTATGGAAGATTGTACTGGATTGTACTATCGGATCAAAAAAGTCCCCAGACGACGATCGATCCGGTCGATCGTCGTCTGGGGACGCTAAGAAATTTGAATGAAACCCTCTAAGCTTCTACACTCGACCGCGCAGCATTTGGGCCATTTCATTTGGTTTTGGTGACATTTCGAGGGCGACTTCTTCAGTGATTCGTCCCGCTTCATAAAGTTTGTAGAGCGACTGATTCATCGTACACATTCCATCAAACGTACATTTGGGAATGATGGCTTCGATCTCGTCAATGTCACCCTTGCGAATGTAGTCTTTAATCGCGTCTGTGTTAATCAAAATGTCATGGAATGCAGCCCGTTTGCCGTCAGTCGTCCGACACAGCCCCTGGGCGATGACTCCCACTAGAGATTCTGCGAGCGAAACCCGCATCGGCTCTTGCTCACTGGGGTTGTAAAGGCTGAGAATCCGCTCGATCGTTTTTACTGCGCTATTTGTGTGTAGCGTCCCCATGACCAAGTGTCCAGTTTGAGCCGCTTTGAGCGCCGTGTTGACCGTTTCCTTGTCGCGCATTTCACCTACAAGAATCAGATCAGGGTCTTCCCGCAAAGCCGCTTTTAGAGCACTATCAAACTTTAAGGTGTGCATTCCCACTTCTCGGTGCTTGATCAGCGCTTTCTGGCTCTTGTGAATAAATTCGATCGGGTCTTCGATCGTAATAATGTGCTTGGGCATCTCTTTGTTGATGTAGTCAATCATCGCTGCCAGCGTCGTTGACTTCCCAGAACCAGTCGGCCCCGTGACGAGGACTAACCCCTTGTGATAGTGGCAAATGTCTTTAAAGACAGGCGGCAGATTTAACTGCTCTAACGTCAAAATCTTGAGCGGAATCAGCCGCAGAACCATCGCTGGCCCATGCAGTGAGTCAAAAATATTAATCCGAACGCGCGCAAATTCATACTGGGTTGCTCCGTCAAAGTCCAGAGTTTCCTGAAATTGGGCGATCTCTGCTTCTGTAAGAATTTCTCTTAACCAGCTAAAAAAGGTTTCGCGATCGGTCTCTGGCCACTCCGTTGATTCGATTTCTCCTCGGTTGCGATAGCGCGGCACTTCTCCCACACCCAGATGCACGTCTGAAAACCCTTTATCAAAAGCTGTCCGAATGAGTTGATCGAGTCTAGGAGAGCCATTTGGCAGTCTCTGAGCAGTTCCTGGAACGGACGGAGGGGCCGCGGGACGGTGACCTGTGACAGGCGGGGGAGGGGGCGGAGCCGAAACCTGCGACCCAGACGGCCCTGCGGGTGACGACACAACAGACGACACAAGATTAGTTGAATTAGAAGTCGTGGGTGAGGACGGCATGACCAGAGTTTGCAGGGTTGCATCTGGTTTTTCGGCGGTGGCTTCACTAATCTCGATCGGCGTGTTAGTCGAAGAAACCCGCATGGGTGGAGGAGGAGCCGGGGGAACACGAGGCACTGGAGGAGGCGTGATAGACGGACGCTGTATTTCTGGTGTCATATTCCTGCGTGGTGATGAGAAGGCCCTTAAAGGTGCTGCGGGGTTTGGTCAAAGCGAACTAACGGTCGGTCATCTAGTTTTCTACTGGGGGTGAGCGCGCAACTAGAACAATTCTTTAGCTTATGAATGAGTCAGTGTTTTACAAAGTTTTTACGCTTTTTAAGTCATTGAAATGACAGACCCCTAACTGTTACTAAGACTGCCCAAAAGCTCAGATGCTATATCAAGCGTGTCTGGGGTTGGTAGAAAGCAATGCTGCTCACACGCTACCTTCTCATCACAAGAAAACCTTTCAACCGGGTTTTGCCAACCCGAATGGTTTAAGTCGCAAATTAAAGTTTTTTGAGCACACCCTGCCGCATCTATTAAATAAGATAAAGGATGTTTGCATGGTGTTAATTGTCCAAACCTGCAGGTGGCACACTTTAAACTAGAGATAACTGATTGTTTAGTCCTTAATTGAGCGATCGAGAAACAGCATGAGCAATATAGAAGCCTGGTATGTGATCAAGCAAACAGATGGACATTGTGAAGTTGTGCCAGCCAGCGAAGTGGTGGTTGGGAATGAATCTTCGGCTCAGGTCACTCAGACAGAGCAGTGGGGCCCCTTTGAGTCATCGGGAGCGGCGATCGCTCGTCGGGTCGGTCTAATTCGGGCGGGTAAATGCAAGCCTGATTAATTTGGTTTTGACTCTGCCTGGACTGCTTGGGGTTTGGCGGCCGCCTGCTGGTTGAGAACTTGCAGCGCTTTGGCAAATTGTGGATCAGCCGCGGTGCCAATCTTGTCGCGATCGCGCACCAATGCCTGACGCTGTTCGTCGGTGAGTTCGATGACGACATCGGGATCAATGCCGTGTTTGTTGATATCGCGTCCGTTAGGAGTCAGGTATTTGGCGATCGTGACGGCCATTCCTGACCCATCTCCTAAGCCTCTGACGGATTGGACTAGTCCTTTTCCAAAGGTTTTGGTGCCGACGATCGTCGCTCGCTTGTTGTCTTGGAGCGCCCCTGAGAGGATTTCGCTTGCGCTGGCAGATCCACCATCCACTAAAACAACCAGAGGTTTGTCGGTAAGCGCCCGACGGTTGGCGGTTTCGCGATCGCTTTCACCCTGACGGTCAACCGTGGAGACGATGCCCCCGTCTTGAAGCCACATTCGAGCGATATCGACGCTGGCATAGAGCAGACCGCCAGGATTGGAGCGCAGATCCAGAATGTAGCCAGAAACCTGCTGCTTTTCTAGGTTTTGAATGGCCTCCCGCATTTCGGGCGCAGCGTTGGCACTAAACTGGACGAGGCGAATGTAGCCAATGTTTCCCCCTGTAGGAGATTTTTGTACGCTAAAGCGGACGGGATGAATCTCAATTTTGGCGCGTTTAAGTTGAAATTCGAGTTCGCGATCGCCCCTTAAAACGCTCAATTTTACCTGTGTCCCGATGGGCCCTCGAATCAGGGTTACAGCCTTGTTGACATCCATACCCTCGGTACTTTTGCCGTCAATCCTGGTGATAATATCTTTGGCCAAAACGCCCGCAGAGGAGGCCGGACTGCCTTCGACAGGGGAAATGACCGTCAGTTTTTTCGTTTTTTCATCTGCTGCTAATTGAATCCCAACCCCGGTCAGTTCACCAGAGGTATCAATCTGCATATTTTTGAACTCGGCAGGGTCCATGAAGCGCGTGTAGGGATCGCCGAGCTTCTTCAGCATTTCGCGGATTGCCTTATACGCCTCTTCTTTGCTGGCGTAGTTGCGATTGAGATACTGCATCCGCAGGGCTTTCCAATCGACCTGGTTAAACGTGCCATCGACATAGCTGCGATCGATTACGTTCCAGACTTCATCGACAATTTCTTTAGGACTTTCACGAAAAAGCGCCTGGCTTTTGGAGAGTTGCAGCCCTGCTCCTGTAACGATTACTGCCGTGACTGCTGCGGCCGTTGCACTAAGGACAATTGCTTTTTTCGTAATCGTCATACCGCTAGAACCGTGAAGAGTGACTAAAAGATTATGCTCAATTTAACATAGGCGACGATGAGCGATCGCTGGAGCGCAATGAGTTTTGAGGGATCAGCGTTAAATTTGCAATCTTCCTCAAAACCCACCGCTTACCTTTTAAGGGTCGATCCACTTCTCGTCAGACTTGATTAGATTAATTAGCTCCGTCACGCCCTCACTTTCAGGAACTTTTTTAATCTCTTCTCGCCCTCGGTAGAGAGAAATAAAGCCTGCCTGTTTGCCGACGTAGCCATAGTCCGCGTCTGCCATCTCGCCTGGCCCGTTGACGATGCAGCCCATGACCGCGATGTTTAGCCCCGTGAGATGCTGAGTGGCTTCGCGCACTTTGTGCAAAACTTCTTCGAGATTAAACAACGTTCGTCCGCAGGAAGGGCAGGCGACATACTCGACCATCGTTCTGCGGAGTCCCAGGGCTTGTAAAATGCCGTAGCAGACGGGGATCTCTTTTTCGGGCGCTTCTGTGAGAGAAACGCGAATGGTGTCGCCGATGCCTTCTGCAAGTAGAGTGCCAATCCCGGCGGTAGACTTGATGCGTCCGTATTCGCCGTCTCCGGCTTCGGTCACGCCTAGATGGAGGGGATAGTCCATTCCCAGTTCGTCCATGCGGCGCACCATGAGGCGATTTGCGGCCAGCATGACGGGCACTTTGGAGGCTTTGAGCGAGAGTTCGATATGGTAGAAGTCGAGGGATTCACAAATACGGATAAACTCTAGAGCGGATTCGACCATGCCCTGGGGGGTGTCGCCGTACGTAAAGAGCATTCGTTCTGCGAGGGAGCCGTGGTTAACGCCAATCCGCATCGATTTGTTTTGGTCACGAAGGGAAATGACAAGCGGTTCTAATGTCTCCCGAATTTTTTCGCCAATTTCTTGAAATTCTGCATCGGTGTACTCGGTACGATCGCTCTTGGGCTTTTCAAAGACATATAATCCTGGATTGATTCGCACGTTGTCTACATAGTTTGCGACTTCTAGGGCGATCTTCAGTCCGTTGTGATGTACGTCGGCGACGAGCGGGACGGGTTGGTAAGTCTGGTGTAGTTTGTCTCGAATTTCCTCCATTGCTTTGGCGTGGGCCATGCTGGGCACGGTAACGCGAACAATTTCACAGCCGATCTCATGGAGCCGACGAATCGCCGCAACCGATCCTTCAATATCCAGGGTGTCTTCGTTGATCATGGACTGCACTGCGACGGGGTTGTTGCCGCCGATCGTGATGCTGCCAACGGGGACAGGGCGAGTTTTGCGACGGTGAATGGTGGTGTCGATCGACAGTGGGGAAGCAACAGAAGTGACAGGGCTAGGCAAAGTTTGCATACGCTGGATAAGCTCAACAGCAACAAGACGGACTCAGTAGTCTTTCTGTCTTTCAGATTGCCACAGATAGAGCGCTTTTGTGTGCTTTCTAACCAACAGTCTTGAAAATGAGAAAAATCCTTGGAAAAGTCTGTTTGTGGGTGACTTTTAGGACGTTAGACTTTGGACACTACGACTTGGAAGATGTGAGCTTGATAAATCTTGCTGCTACTGTCGCCTTGATTGGTTCATCAGAAGGTGCGAATTTGGAAATGCCCTCAAAACCCACAAGTGAGTGACTTCAGAGTGAAAGGTTTGTCTAGAAAGTGCTTCAGAAGTGGGAAATTTTTGGGCGGAAGGGCTGAACAACGACGTGAACCCTTCATCAAGCTGACCGTAAGAAGAAACAACGATCGCCAAACTTTTGTTCCACACAGCAGGGATCGTGGCGATTTGCAAAACCATCAGGGCTTGGAAATCTTCTCGATCGTCTTGCTTTTGGGACTCTGGACTTTGGACGTTATGAAGAGGAGATCAACGATCGGGACTCTTGTTTCACACAGCCTGACATCGCAGCGCTTTGTAAAACCATGAAGGCTCGAAAATCTTCTCGATCGTACTTGGTCATCAGAAGCTGGCGGAGTTGATTTTCAGCTTCGATGGTCAGCAAGCCAGTATTGAGTGCCTGTTGCACTACCTCACGAATCAGAGCCATGAAAACACCCCAAGACGCATTTAGTTAAGCAAGAGCATTGCTATATGAAGCTATCTCTATCAAGCTATACACCGGGTCACCTAAAAGCTTATGCAGGTCAACCGCTTTAGCGATGTGTTGCAATTCTTAACTTACTTGACGATTTTCGCTGATCTAGACAAAAACCGACGTTTCGATTTAGAAATATTTGCGGCTAATATACGGCGATCACAACCCGTAAAAAGTCCGCTGCAAACACAAAGGGTTCATCAGATTTCGCTTGGCTTCGAGGTAGTGGACGAACCGCATCGCTAAAGGTTCCTACTTCTTCCAAAATTTCTTGAAAAGTTTAATTCAACCCGTCTTGAAATTTTTGGTACGCCAGGGAAAACACGATCGCATTGATCTGATTTGCGACATTCAGCGCTTAGGAATCTACTGATAGAGGGAGGTGATCCCCGGTTGAGTTTTGCATTCTGTTCTTAAGTAACTTTTAGAAAAATAGGGACAGGGCAATGTTTTCAGTGGGTGATTTTGCTTTGAATCGGAAAACTGGACGGTTTGGAAAAGTCGTCGGATACAGTCATCAAATGCTCAACGATGTGTATCAGACAACCTTGAAAGTGATGGTTGTTGACGCAAAAGGAGTCGTCGATCGCATCGAAGAAGATTTGTATTCTGCCTGGAGAAAGCTCGACGACTCAGTAGAAGCGTAACGATTAGAGGGTATCTGAGGGGGGCAACTCTAACGCGATCGCGCCCAATGCTCCCTTCCGAAAATCATTAAGGATTTGACGAGCCGCCCGCTCTTGATTGCCCTGAATTTTTTGTTCCGCAAAGGTTTTGATGTAGCTTTCACCAGTCAAATCGTCTAGCGCTAATCCATATCGGGCTTGCAGCGAGGAAGTAAGCTGGAGGGTCTGAAGGCGATCGATCAGAGAAGCCGCCACGCGCTGGTTATCATAAGCTGCTTCACCAATGTCATCACAAATTGCAAGTTTTAGGGCTGCGTCTTGGTCGTTGAGCTTGTTGGGTAGGACTCCTGGCGCATCCAACAATTCGATTTGATCCGAAATTCTCACCCAGCGCAATTGGCGAGTGATCCCTGCGCGGCGAGCACTTTCGACGACTCTACGTTTGAGTAAGCGATTGATCAGCGCCGACTTGCCCACGTTAGGAAAGCCAATCACAACCGCTCGAATCGGCCGGGGCAGCATTCCGCGATCGCGCCTTCTCTGATTGACCTGTGCCCCCGCTTCCTGGACTGCCTGAGAAATCGCCTCAATCCCTTTACCATGTTGCGCGTCTGTAAAGTGAGGCTCGTCGCCGTGTGACCGAAACCATTTTGTCCAGCGCTGCCGCATTTCAGAAGACACCATATCGACACGATTGAGAACCAAGACGCGCCCTTTGCCCTCGATCCACTGATTGACCTGGGGGTGGTGCGTCGCCAACGGAATTCGTGCATCGCGCACTTCCAGAACGACATCGACACGCTTAAGTTGCTCAAGCAGCGATCGTTCTGCTTTGGCGATGTGACCGGGATACCACTGGATGGGAGGGGAGGACATGGGAGGGATGAGGGATGAGGGATGAATGGGAGTCAGGGTAACCAGGTTTCAAGTTCAGTCGTTTGTGATGAAGTTTTTTTGCTTCGTTACTCAACGCTTCTGCCCCCCAACCCCCCAATTCTGGGGGACTTTCAGACAAAAGTTCTCGTTCCAAGCTCAGAATTTCGTCGGCTCTACCTAAATTCAAGCTCACCCGTCAAGGACTTTCAGAACTGACTACCTGTATGGGTTACTCACAAACCTCCATCTTAAGCGCTTTCATCCCTCATCCCTCATCCCTCTCTTACGGAACAACCAGCACCGGACAAGGCGATAAGCTGATCACTCGATTGGTAACACTCTCGATCGCTCCCTCGGTCGTCAATCCCAATCCTCGGCAGCCCATAACAATTAAATCGGCTCCTACTTCGTCGGCAACATCGCAGATCGTGAAGGCGGGCTTTCCCTCTCGCTCTAGGACTTCGGGTTCGATGCCTTGCTGAGAAAAGAGATTTTTGGCATTTTGCAGGAGTTCTGCCACTGCTTCTGGAGAAGTCATGGTGTCAGGCGTAGGAGTTTCGCCAGAAGGCTCAACAACAGAGAGAATCACCAGCCGACTTTGATGAGTTTGTACCAGATCAGCAACCGTTTCAGCGGCTTGACGAGATTCGCGGCTTTGATCCACTGGAAACAGAACAGTCTTAAACATGAATGTTGTCTCCGAAATTCGGACAATTGAACAAAACGTTCTCTATTTTCTGAAGTTAGCGCACGATCGCTCAAATCTGCGATCGACGTGACAATTTAATGGAAAAATAGGAATAGGTAGAAAGACTCACTTAGGAGACCCATCCGTGCCCAAGAAGACTGTCAACAACTTATCCTCCTCTGATCTGCAAGGCAAACGTGTATTGGTGCGAGCAGATTTTAACGTTCCGGTAGACGATCAGGGCAACATTACGGACGATACCCGCATTCGGGCCGCTTTGCCGACGATTCAAAATCTCACATCCAAAGGGGCAAAAGTCATCCTTTGCAGTCACTTTGGGCGACCAAAAGGGGTGGATGATAAGCTGCGTCTGACTCCTGTATCTCAGCGTCTCTCTGAATTGCTCGGTCAGCCTGTTGCCAAAACCAACGATTGTATCGGAGATGAAGTGTCTGCCGCCGTCTCTCAGCTAAAAGAGGGCGATGTGCTGCTGCTCGAAAACGTTCGGTTTTACAAAGAAGAAGAAAAGAACGATCCCGAATTTGCTCAAAAGCTGGCTGCTGTGGCTGACTTGTACGTCAATGACGCTTTTGGAACGGCTCACCGCGCCCACGCTTCGACCGAAGGCGTTACCAAGTATCTCAAACCTTCTGTCGCTGGGCTGCTGGTTGAGAAAGAATTGGAGTACTTGCAGAACGCGATCGAGCAGCCTCAACGTCCTTTGGCGGCGATCGTCGGTGGCTCCAAAGTCTCTAGCAAAATCGGCGTAATCGAAACGCTATTAGATAAGGTTGACAAACTGCTAATTGGCGGCGGCATGATCTTTACCTTCTACAAAGCTCGTGGTCTGAGCGTCGGTAAGTCGCTCGTCGAAGAAGATAAATTGGAACTCGCCAAAACATTAGAAGCTAAAGCCAAAGAAAAAGGGGTTGCGCTGCTGTTGCCCACGGATGTGGTTCTCGCAGACAATTTCTCAGCGGATGCTAACACTCAAATCGCCAGCATTGAGAGCATTCCCGACGGCTGGATGGGCTTGGATATCGGCCCTGACTCGATCAAAGTGTTTCAAGAAGCGCTGGCTGACTGTAAGAGTGTGATTTGGAATGGGCCGATGGGCGTGTTTGAATTTGATAAGTTTGCGGCGGGGACAGAAGCGATCGCCCACACCCTAGCCGAACTCACACCCAAAGGCACTACAACCATTATCGGAGGCGGTGACTCAGTAGCAGCCGTCGAAAAAGTTGGTCTTGCCAGTCAGATGAGCCACATTTCTACAGGTGGCGGTGCCAGTCTCGAACTGCTCGAAGGCAAAGAATTGCCCGGAATTGCAGCCCTGGACGAAGCGTAAAAAAATTGGGGAATGGAGGTCGGGAGCCGTTTGGTCAAAGCTTTCTACAGCCTATTCCCCTTTACAATTGCCCTGAGATGGGCTGACAGGTGTTGCCATCTTTGCCGGATGAGTTGCGTGAAATCAGTTCTTCGCGCTGCAAGATTTGATTGTCGTAGCCAAAAACTCGAATGTCACAGACACCCGTTGCACCCGGAGCGACGATCGCAAACATGCCGTCTGGACTCTCATCACGCAGGCTTTTGCCGTTGTTAAAGGTGGCTTCGATCGCCGAGACCTGGGGTGACAGTACTTGACCATAGAGAACGGTGTGGCGGTCTTTGCCTTTGACGGCAGCGCGGTTTACTCCGTAGTCAATCAGCTTGGCTGACGTAGATTTAGCCTTTTGAGATTCCTGAGCCGGATGGCTCCCACTGCTGCTCAGGTGCCACTCCATGCCGATTCGCTTCATGGCTCGGTAGCTTAATACCTGTTTTGAGGCCTTCTTTTCGCTGGCAAAGGTGGGCTTATCGTCATCTGGGCAAGCCCCCCGATAAACCGCGACGATGCCCTTCGACCACTTGCGCGTGGTCAAGACCTGAAAGTTCTTTGCTTCTAAATCTGGCCTACCGGGACATGAAAAAGGCTGGCGTAGCGCTTCTTCTGGAGTCGCAGCGACCAATGAAAACGTGTATCCTCCTGCCGCCGTCAAAACCAGACAACCTATCAGACAACCTGCCCATCGTCGATTCATGGTTAATCGCGCTTTCTATAGATTAAGAACTTGATAGCCTCACTTTGCCCTAGTTGCCCAAAGTCTTAACTCTTTCTCAAGTTGAGTCTTCTTCATGAGTGTGATTCAAAATTCAGGCTTGTCACGAAATAGCCACTTACGATCGAGCCTTTATGAAGATGCTCAAAAAGCAAAGTCAGAAGATGCTCAAAAAGCAAAGTCGCTGGCGATCGATTAAAATTCACCAACGACTCGTTTAACTTATCAGCACTCTATGATTCAAAAGGTTCAAGCTGATCAATTCTCAACCAGGCATTGGGTGTGGGCACGGCACCAAACTTAACGAAAGCATAATCGCCCTTCATATCGACCACTTCGCCCTTAGTTTCATAAATGTAGGAGGGAAACCGCGCATCGCTGGCCTGTGCCTCCAAACTGTTTTCTAGTTTTTCTCGCACCGCACGCACCAGATCGCCTCTTTTGATTGCCATAATTTACCTCAAACTGGACTTACTTAGCATTTTAGGCAGTTTTGGGTGAAGATTTTAGACAAATAATAGATGGATACGATTGATGTGTGAGGTTGGGTTAATAGATGAGAGTGCGGCATGTCGCGACTTCAGATTAACTAAGGTGGCTTAATGGTTCAAGAAATGATGCAAGAGACTGCTCTGCTACGCCTGTTACAGCTTGCCAGTTCTACGTTGCCTGTGGGAGCTTACAGCTATTCAGAAGGGGTTGAGGCGATCGTTCAATCTGGAAAAATTGAGAGTGCAGAAAGTCTAGAACATTGGCTAAGACAAGAATTGCGGTATGGAGCGGTGCGCCTCGAAGCGGCTGTGATGGTGCGGGCGGCCCGTTCGCTCTCTGACCCTGCCACTGTGCTGTATTGGAACCGCTGGCTATCGGCTGTGAGAGAAACCGAAGAACTACGATCGCAAAGTTGGCAAATGGGGCGATCGCTACGACGCCTCTTTCAAGACCTTCAGCCCGACTCACTGCTTCTCACGCCTCACGCCTCGCTCCTCACCCCCTCCGAAAACTGCAACTTTGCGATCGCCTTCGGCATTGTGTCCGCGAGTTGGGAAATTGATGAACGATCGGCAGTGTTGGGCTATCTCCACAGTTGGGCGACCAATTTGATCAGCGCTGGCGTGAAACTGATTCCCCTCGGACAGACGGCTGGACAAAGATTATTGCTGGGATTGGGGGAAGCGATCGAGCGATCGACTCAAGAAGTTTTGACGCTGCAAGACGACGACCTCTCGACCTGCGGCTGGGGATTATCTCTGGCAAGTATGGCCCATGAAACGCTCTATAGTCGCCTGTTTCGCAGCTAAATATGAGTCCTGTACAATGAATTGCAAACAGTGAATTTTGGCGTTGCTGATTGGAGGGATGACTCTGTGGGAAGTGTCCATCTTTTCGCCCCCTAAATCCCCCAAAATTGGGGGACTTTGAACCTTGGGTTTCCCGCCGCTTTGGGGCAATTCATCCCCTGATTCAGCAACGCCTGAATTTTAATTGGTATGTCAATTCAATGAATCTCAATGAATCTCCAGGCTGCGTTGTTGAGATCTTCTGCCTCCCAAGTGCCAATTTTGGGGGACTTTGAGACCAGGGTTCTCAGTGAATTCTAAGCCTTGATAAGCATTGAATTGTAACCAGCGACGACTACAACTTTTCGGGTCAAACCAGAAGCAAAAATTCTATGAATGCATTTCGAGTGGGAATCGCGGGGCCAGTTGGATCGGGCAAAACGGCGCTAGTGGATGCGTTGTGTAAGGCAATGCGACAAACGTTCAACATTGCGGTTGTAACGAATGATATCTATACGCAAGAAGATGCTCAGTTTTTGGTGAAAAGTCAGGCCCTGGAGCGCGATCGCATTCTCGGTGTTGAGACGGGGGGTTGTCCTCATACGGCGATTCGAGAAGATGCGTCAATGAATTTGGCGGCGATCGAAACCCTCGAACAGCGATTTCTAAATCTAGATTTAATTCTGGTCGAAAGTGGCGGTGACAATCTAGCCGCAACCTTTAGTCCCGAACTTGTCGATTTGAATATTTATGTGATCGACGTAGCAGGCGGCGACAAAATTCCCCGAAAAGGTGGCCCAGGTATTACAAAGTCTGATTTGCTTGTCATTAATAAAACAGATTTAGCTCCCTATGTAGGTGCTGACTTGAGCGTCATGGAGCGCGATGCTAAAAAGATGCGCGGAGACAAGCCTTTCGTCTTCACAAACCTCAAACTTAAAGTTGGACTGAGCGAAATTTTAGAGTTTATTCAAACTCAAGCGGGGTTTGCTCTTGGTACAAGATCGACAACTCAGCGTGATTTGCACTTGCATTAATGATAAGCAGGGTGCAGTAGATTTAAGCGAAAACGGCCACAAACCAAACTGTAGTTAGTCAACTAGCTAATTCAAGGTATTTAGATTGCACGAGCAATATACTTAGCAAAGATGCCGTCTGGTGAATACACAACATCCTCAATATGAAAACCAGCACGCTCTATCATTGGCTCCAGAAGCCAAGTGAAGGTTGAATGCTCATCACGGATGTGTTCTTCGAGGTCAGTCCGAGTCCAGCCATCTTCAGGATCGTCGTTGAGCGTGGCACACCACTCATCAAGGCGATCCTTTGCTTCTGACGGATCGAAGTTGTAGACAACATCCCACAGCCGAAGCACACCTCCCGTCCGAACGATATGTCGAAGTCGTTGAAGAGCTAGAGCTTTCCAGAAATCGGGAAGGTGATGGAGTGCATAGCGAGAATAGACGATATCAGCTTGCCTTCCTTGGTGTTCATAAGTGAGAAAACCAGACTGGACAACTTTAACATTCCGTAGGCAAGACTCACTAACCTTTGCCTTGAGCACGTCCAGCATTACAGGCGAAACGTCAACTGCAACCACCCGTGTACACATTGAGGCAACAGCAAGCGTGAACTGTCCAGTACCTGCGCCAATGTCTATCACTTCTGATTGCTCATTAAGTCCAAACCTTTTCATAAGTGCCAGCTCTTCCATGACACTAGCATCTTCCTTAACGTCATATTGAGATGCGTGCTCGGCATCAAGATTTTCTCTGCCTGCGCTCTTCAATTCGTCTAGCATCCAATGGTTTTTTTTCTCAATCTTGTTCATCTTTCACTTGATCCCTAAATCAATAGCAATATTCTACTTTTTACCCAATGTTATCTTGACCTTGAAGTTCAGCATAACGTTGCTGTTCAGTGGCTATCCACAACCTCTGCCATAACACCAACCAACTTTGTTGCCCGCTACAACAGCGTTGTTCTGCCGCGTTTGAGGCGAGAGTTTAACGACTCCAAACGATATCACAGACATAATTTGTCAGGCATTACTTGACACTCTACTCGACAAAGGTGTAAGGTAGTACTTGACGGTGAGCAGGCAACCCCATGAAAAACCGACTGAAAGAACTTCGCCAACTGCACCGATGGTCACAAGCTGAACTTGCCAGACAACTGGGAGTCAGTCGTCAGTCAGTGAATGGGTTTGAATCTGGAAAGTTTGACCCCAGCCTAGAGATGGCTTTCAAAATTGCCAGCCTGTTTAATGTCGCGATCGAAGAAATATTCATTTATGAGAGGACACACGCGATGCCGACTCTAGTTGAACAAGTCAAAAACTTCATTGAAGAGAATATCAATTCTTTGGTGGAGGGTGGAGTGCTGAGTGCTGAGGATTTGCTGGAGCGTTATGCTGCTGGAGAACGGGATTTTAGTGGAATCTACCTGATCCGGTTAAAATTTGGGAAAAAGTTTCCGATGGGTGTTGACTTGAGCGGAATCAATTTGAGTGGTGCTAATTTGAGTGAGTCCGATTTGCGGAAAGTTAACCTGAGTGGTGCTAATTTGAGTGGAGCCGACCTGAGCAACTGTTGGATCAAGAAGGCTAACTTGAGTGAAGCTAATTTGAGTGGAGCCGACCTGAGCAACTGTTTGATTGAGAATGCTAACTTGAGTGGTGCTAATTTGAGTGGTGCTAATTTGAAAAATACTCAGATGACCGAAAGTAATCTCAGTGGTGCTGATTTGACTAGTGCTAACCTTGTTTACACTATTTTGACTGGTTCTAATTTGACCAATGCCAACCCTACAGATGCTCATTTCACCTACGTGATCGGTTCTAATGGCAAAATCATCAATTACAACGATTCTCCCAGTTGAACAAAATTGATGCTCAATCCGTGAACAATCAACTGACAGAAACCGTTTGAGCCAGACTAAAGAACGACTGAAACTACTCTACACCTACTAGATTTTTGAGGTCTTAGTGCCTATCCGAAAACTTGAATTGCCCTGACGACAATACAAGCACAGGAT
>NZ_JBJPHS010000038.1:0-57320 GCF_052939495.1 Phormidesmis sp. 146-12
GGATGTTGCTCCAAGTTCTCAAAGATGAGCAATTGTTAGTAGTTGTGAGAAAATCAATCACTGTTGATTGACCTCTTATCTTCCAACAGGATTATTCTTTGTCTTTTAGCCCGATCGCTTCAATTCCCAACTGTTTTTGAATTTGTCGAATCGCCTGATACATGTCATACAAACGGCTATACATCGCAGAGGCTTTGAGATAAACCTTGTGTTCGACCGCAGGGTAGCCCGAAACCGTCATCCCCGGTGGCACATCTTTATGAACTCCAGCTTTCGCAGAAGCGACAGAACCGTCTCCCATTTTGGCGTTATTCGCTACTCCGACCTGTCCTGCGAGAATCACCCGATTGCCGATCGTCGTCCCCCCTGCGATGCCACATCCCGACGCAAACGCACAGGCTTCTCCGACCGTCACGCCATGACCGACTTGCACCAGATTATCGATTTTGGTATTGCGACCAATGCGCGTTTCACCAACTGAGGGACGATCGACATTCGAGTTACAGCCCACCTCAACGCCATCTTCTAACACGGTGTAGCCAGACTGCTCCATTTTGAGCCAGCCTTCACGAGTCGGCACAAAGCCAAATCCCTCGGAGCCAATCACCGCTCCTGCATGAATTACACAGTCTGCCCCAATCTGCGATCGCTCATGAATTACACAATTGGCATGAAGAACGGTACGATCGCCCACAGTTGCCCCCGGATAAATCACCACATTGGGATGAATCACCACCCCATTCCCAATCTGAGTTTCTGCCTGAATGACGGCATGGGCCCCGATCGCCACCTCTTTACCAATTTGCGCCGATGGATCAATTACGGCTGTTGAGTGAATGACTGGTGCAGGTTTGAACGGCTGATAAAAGAGCGCGATCGCCTGAGCAAACACCAATCGAGGTTGACGAGTCGCAATCCAGGGAATGTGTCGATCGTTGGCTTTGGCCTGTAGCGTTTCGTCAGGCGGCAAAATCAGAACGCTGGCTCCAGTCGTGTCAATTTGTGAGCCAAACTTATGACCGTCGGCATAGCTAATTGTGCCTGGAGTTGCCTGATCGATCGCTGCCACGCCTATAATCTCAGGATCGTTGTCAGGGGCGATCGACAAGCTGTGTGAAACGATAGAGGCACTGAGTCTTTCGACAATTTCACTAAACTTCATAGACGGGTTGGAGGGATGAGGGATGAATTCGTGATATCGAATAGTGTGGATGATTTTAGCAAACTGCACCGCTCATCTTTTCTATTCCTAATTTAGAACTCATCCTGTCAACTGTTACCCTTCATTTTTTCTCAAAAACGAAGCGCTCTCAACGTGAGCCGTCTGTGGGAAGAAATCTGCGGGTTGGACTCGTTCAAGCTTGTAAGCACCTGATTCGCAGAGCATCTTGAGATCGCGGGCTAGAGTAGCCGGATTGCAACTAATGTAGACGATGCGTTCGGGCTTCATCTCTCTCAGCGTTTGGATTACAGCTGGGTCGCAGCCTCTACGAGGAGGATCTAATAAAACAACGTCAGGATGGACTTCTAGCAAGGGCAGAATCTTTTCGACGGTGCCCGTTTCGATCGTGACATTCTCCAATCGATTTAGTTCGGCGTTCAATTTAGCTTGTTCGACGGCTTCGGGTTGGACTTCGAGACCGATCGCTTGTTTGACTTTTTTGGCGATCGGCAAGGTAAGCGTCCCAATTCCACAGTAGGCATCGACGACAATTTCGTGACCCTGAAGATCCAATTGGCTCAAAATCACTTGCAGTAGGGCTTCGGCTTGCTCAGTGTGGACTTGAAAAAAGGTGTCAGGGAGAATCTGAAACTTGAGTCCCGCAAACTCTTCTTTGAGATAAGACTGACCTGCGATCGTTCTCGTTTCTTTGCCAAAAATGGCGTTGGTGCGATCGGCGTTCAGATTTAGCGATACGCCCACGAGATTGGGATGTTGAGTTAACCAGGTTTGCGCCTGTTCTTCAAGCCCTTCTAGATTGGCATCTCTGGCGACCAACGTCAGCAAAATTTCACCCGTGTGGCGACCAATTCTCAGACCCAGATGACGCACTTTGCCGCGATGCAGCGTTTCGTCATAGATGCCCCAGCCGCGAGTTTGCAGGTCTTGTTTGACCTCTGACAACAACGGATTCAACCGCTGATCTTGAATCGGGCACTGATTGAGATTGACAATCTGATGGCTGCCTTTTTGGTAGTATCCCGCTTGCACCTGTCCAGTGGAGGAGCGCCGCAGCGGATAAGTAGCTTTGTTGCGGTAGCCCAGCGGTTCAGAAACATTGAGAACAGGATTGATATCAATCTCGCGAAAGCCGCCCAGTCGCTCTAATGCCTGCACGAGATGATTGCGTTTGGCTTGTAGCTGATAGTCATAATCGACATGTTGCCACTGACAGCCGCCACACTTGTCGGCCACAATGCAGCCGGGGCGAATCCGATGTGGTGAGGGGTTGAGAAGCTCATGTACCTTGCCTTGTGCATACTGGGGCTTGACTCGGATCAAACGAACTAAGACACGATCGCCCGTCACCGTATCGGGCACAAAAACCACGCGCTGCTCAAATCGACCCACGCCATCGCCACTGTCGCTGAGGTCTGTGATTTCGACTTCGACCAGTTCTCCTTGCTGCCACTGGTTGGTCGCGTCGGTTGTTTCAGAGGGATGGGAAGTGGGCACAAAAATTGTCCTGTTAAGTAAGATAGACGAACTCTATTGTGGCGTTTCTTTTTGAGATATGGCTGATCTAACGAGTGTCTCGCAATTTATCGCAACGATCGAGCGACAAAATCCCGGTAAGTCTGTTTACGAAATTGCTAATATTTTGCGCGGCTACACCAAGCCTAGCTACACGACAAAAATGTGGACAATCGCCACTGGTTTTGAGCAAGCTTTTATCGAAGGAACGCTGAATCAAGACCTTACTTTAGCAGGTGAAGTGACCGATCTTGGGCATCTAATTGCTTCGCTGTCGGATCAAATTAATCAACCGGGGCTACGCTGGTCAGACTTTACGCGCTGGACGGCTGATCATACGGCGTGGGCTGGGGATATTGGGTCAGCGATCGGGCTTTATCGCACGACTCCAGAAAAATTTAAGAACTTGGGGGAAGCGCTCGATCGGTTTGCTTCAAATTCTGATTATGCGGCGGATGTGGTGGCGTTTGTAATGGGAGCCATCATCAATTCAAATACTCAAATCCCCCTGTCAACGCTGATTTTGCAATACGATAAAAAAGCATTGTCGGAGCAGATCAAACTGTTGATTAAATATCGCTTTGCGGGCGTGGTTGAAGGCAATCAATTAAAAAATCCTGCTAAGTTAGAAGCCGAAATTCGTAGTTGTGTGTTTGCTTATTTAGAACTGTCTCCAGATTCAGGAGTTTTGAAGTCGTTGAATAAGATCTTTACTCAAAAACTCAAGATTGAATGGGCGGAGAAAGAGAGCACGATCGGCGCTGATATTCTTCAAGGTTCTCTGCACTTTTTAACCTTTCTCATTCAAAAATCGGGCCTAGATCCCGTAAGATTTAAGCCCTATCAATTGCCCCAAGCGCCCTGGCTGGGAACCGTTCACTATGAAGTAACAACTCTGCCAGTTTGAATGATTTATCGTCAGATCAGAAGATCGCTAGATCAAGAGAAATCTCAGCAACCTCGAAAAGTGCAAAGCATCCAATCTCCGCAAAAAGTTGAAAGCTCTAAATACAAAGCTCTCTACATTCGGTCAGACTACATGCGCGATAGGGCAATCACTTTTGATCGCTTGTCTTGAGCTAATCCCTCTAATTCAGTAAGATGTAGCCAGCCTTCTTTGACCAATCCAGCAAACACAAAAAGTAGAACGGAATATTGATAGTCGTATTTACCGTCAATTTCATGTCTCTTAGCACTCAAAAAATCGTGTAATTTCCAAAGATCACTCAACTCAACGATCGTGCTGGCTTGTTCTTGAACTTGTTTTAGCAAAGCCTCCACTTCTCGGTTGTATGCTTTATCAAAAACAGTTTTGGCTACTTTTTTTTCGGTGTCAGTCCACTCGGCTTCAGTCACTTGCATGATCCAGTCTAAAGTTTGTACGGTTTTAGGGTGGGTTAAAAATGCTTAGGATCGTGAATTAAACAACCTGTAATTCTCGCGGTTTCGCTTCGTTTGATTCGGCTTCTGCCCCCTAAATCCCCCAAATTTGGGGGACTTTGAACCGCGAAACTGCCTTAAATTCTAGAATGTCTGCTTTCTCAAAGTCCCCCAGAATGGGGGATTTAGGGGGCGAAGCAACCAGGCAATCACCGATCTTATTCAATTCACGATCCTTAGAAAAATTGAGCGCCCCGGTTGAGAGAGCGCCCATTGCGATCGTTCTCGATCCTGTTGATTTGCCTTTAAGCGCTTCCTAGCGAACCAGGTTTAAAAGCTCTTTAGGAGACGCTAACAGGTCAATAGCAACAAAGAAAATTTTGCCTTCAGGATTGAGCAAAAAGCGCCAGGCCATATTCATGCCGACGGCTGCCCCAAACCAGGGAGTTTGCACTTTGCCCGTGACTTTTACCTGAGTGTAGCCATCGTCTGCGGGTTCAGACACGCCGCGCTCTGGGAGTAACTGGAGGTTTTGGCACTCTTCTCTAAAGAAGCGCAGGATCGCATCTTTGCCCACGATCGGTCTCTGGAAGGGAGGCTGCAACGCACCGTCTGCGACAAAGAGCTTGATCATTTCGTCAAAGTCATTGGCGTTCAGGTTGTTCATGTAGCTCAACACGGTTGGATTGTTGAGACCTTGAATGTTGACCTTGGTACGTTGAGACTGTTCTTTGGGTGCGACGACAGGCTCAGAAACTCTGGTGTAGCTGCCGAGCTTACCTGCATCAAATCCCATGTCTACGACAGAGTTTCGCAGAACGGTGATCTGTTGTCCTTGATCCAGGGACTTGAGGGTTTCTAAGACGGCCTTTGCGTTGGCAGAAAGCTGGTAACCCGTCGGAATGGGAGCGACGATGCCTTGCTCCATCCATTTCCCAAGCTGATCCCAGAACCCTAATTTGATGTTGGCCGACCAAGTAGCATAAGTGCGGCAGATCGGGGTGTCTGCGTGGTTTGCCAGGTCACACATGACTTGAGTTTGTTGCTCAAAGGTCATCTGCTTGACATCGTTAAGAATGCCTTCGGCAAACTGCATACTCGCTGCACCGGGAGCCGCCACGGTGATCGTTTTACCCATTTCCAGAAATGCAAACCAAGTCCATGCCAATTGATCTTCAGCGCTAAGTTGGTTGAATCGCGCGGTTAATGCGGGCACTGCATCAGCAGACAAAGTGCCGGGAAAAATGCCACGAGCGGAGTCAATAGTAATCGCCATAAAAAAGGCTACCTCATTAAGTTTCCAACTGACCAAAGGCGAAGCAAGACATTTTGGAAGTACTGTTTTGCTCTCGGTTATCAAATTATCACAGAACGTTACAAAAGTTAAAACCCTTCCATATTCATCTCAGAAGGTCAAAATAGATAAACGCCACAAAGCGCAAAGGAATTGCTCCATTGGAATTACTTATCTCTTATTTTGAAATTAAGTTTAGATACATTTCTTAATCGAATAGAGTTCATATGTTTTTCAAATGTTTAAGTGAGTCATTCACCCTGCGATTTTAAGATCAATTCGATCAAGCTTGATCTAGAAGGCGTTCTCAACTCGATCGCTGTAGACTGTAGCGAGGTTGTCGATCGCATTCACATCATTTCAAGAGAAAGCTGAATCAGGGGAGCTTGCGGCCTGCCAAAACTCTTGATGCACCTGCACAATTTCTGCCTCAACTTCAAGAATCGGCCCCCACACTTTAATGGGCTTTTGACCTTGCTCAAAGAGCGATCGACAGGGCAAATTTAATGTCGGATTCTCAGTATGATTGCCCGTCAGCTCCAATAATCGCGCTTCAGAAATGCCGTAGACTAAGCGACCGATGTTTGCCCAATAGAGCGTTCCGGCACACATAGCGCAGGGTTCCGCTGTCGTGTAAAGCGTACAGTTCCATAGATAATCAGAATCAAAATTCATCCAGGCTGTGCGAATTAGCACCGATTCAGCATGATTCACCGTATCGACGTTGCCCTGCTCAAATAGCACCGTTTCGTGATCAGGAGCCACCAGAATTGACCCAAACGGATGGTGCCCAAACTGACGAGCGCGAAGGGCGATTTGGTGCGATCGCCGCAAATGTCGAATCATCTGTTCTCGTGTCGGTTCATCTAGATGTCTCAAACGGCTCTCCTTAGCTTCTTCTACCGTGTACACACAAGTTGGTCGATCTGTGGTTGGCGATAGGCTTCGCCCCCTAAATCCCCCAGTCTGGGGGACTTTGAGAAAGAAAGGCTTCTAGAAGGCAGAGAAACTTCTCAAGATTTCAAAGTCCCTCACTCGTGGGGGATTTAGGGGGCAGAAGCCGGCTCAAACGGAGACAATTAATGACTTGTGTGTACACCGTAGTCTTAGCTTCTTCTAGCCAGATTTGCAAAAGTGATCCCCCAAAGCCGTAGACTAAATGATGCAATAAATGATCTTTTAACCTGACGACCTGTGCGAAAAATTGTAATTGCTGGCAACTGGAAAATGTATAAAACTCAGGCAGAAGCCCTAGAGTTTTTGCAAGGCTTTACTTCTGAGCTAGAGACGATTCCAGACGATCGAGACATTGTGCTGTGTGTCCCTTTCACCGATCTGGAGATTTTGTCAAGAAGCCTGCATGGTAGCCGCATCCAGATTGGCGCACAGAATGTCCATTGGGAAACCGCAGGCGCATACACGGGCGAGATTTCTGGCTCCATGCTGACCGAGCTAGGAACGCGATTTGTCGTCATCGGTCACAGCGAACGCCGTCAATATTTTGGCGAAACTGACGAAACGGTGAATCTTCGTATCAAAGCCGCTCAAAAAGCAGGACTCACCCCGATTTTGTGTGTCGGAGAAACCAAACAGCAGCGCGACGCAAACGACACCGAATCTCACATCTTTAGTCAGCTTGAGAAAGGACTGATAGAGGTCAACCAGTACAATCTGGTGATCGCGTATGAACCGATCTGGGCGATCGGCACCGGAGATACTTGCGCCTCTAGTGAAGCCAACCGCGTCATCGGACTGATCCGCAGCAAACTCACCAACCCCCACGTCACCATTCAATACGGCGGCTCGGTCAAACCCGACAACATCGACGAAATCATGACCCAACCTGAAATCGATGGTGTTCTGGTCGGCGGAGCCAGCCTCGATGCCAAAGGGTTTGCCCGAATTGCCAATTTTAAGTAGGGTCAATGCCCCGTGGTTGCCCAACGTGATCGGTAGAGTGTGTTGAGCCATGCAAAACGCACCCATTTTAAGTTGTTAAATTTACGTGAATTCGATGAGAGGTTTTCCGCTTCGTTGTTCACGGCTTTTGCCCCCCAACCCCCCAATTTGGGGGACTTTAAGAGAGGAATTCTGGTTCAAAGTCCCTCACTCGTGGGGGATTTAGGGGGCGTTCCTGGATCTAAAAGCGAAGCGAAGCGTTCATCGAACTGACGTTAAATTTACAGGCTGGATGTCAAAAGGGTTGCCTTAAATTTACTTTTTGCCCCTGAGCCAGTAGGTGATCATTTCGCCTTTGCCGCGCACCTCGATCGCCCCTCTCTCTTCAAACCAGTATTTATCGAACAGACGATCGTAGGTCGAAGCGGTGACTTGAATGCATCCGGCCGAGCCTTGCGACTCCATGCGGCTGGCCATGTTTACGGTGTCGCCCCACAGATCGTAGATAAATTTGCGAGTGCCAATCACGCCAGCGACGACCGGCCCGGTACTAATGCCAATTCGCATTCTAAAAGACTCGCCCGTTTCTTGATTAAAGTCGGCGATCGCAATCTGCATGTCCAGCGCCATTGCTGCGATTGCAGCCGCATGAAACTCATTGGGCGTAGGCAGTCCACCAACCACCATGTAAGCATCGCCGATCGTTTTGATTTTTTCTAAGCCGTGCAAATCCGCCAGTTGGTCAAAGGCAGAAAAGATCTTATTGAGTAAAGTGACAATCTCGATCGCCGATCGCTGAGTCGAAAGCTGCGTGAATCCAACAATATCCGCAAACAGAACCGTCGCTTCGGGGAAGGTGTCAGCGATCGTGCTGGAGCTTTGTTTCAGTTGTTCGGCGACCGACTTGGGCAAAATGCTTAACAGCAAGCGTTCTGACTTTTCTTGTTCTTCTTGCAGACGTTTTAGATAAGCTTGCTCCTGGTCGCGCAGCCGCTTTTTTTCGAGGCAGGCCCCGATCCGAGCTTTGAGCAACGTCGGGTTAAACGGCTTAAACAAATAATCTTCGGCCCCTAGCTCAATGCAGCGCGCCACGCTTTCAATATCGTTTAATGCAGAAATCATGATCACGGGAATATGGCGCAGGGCAGGATTGGCTTTGAGATGCTCTAAAACCTCGTAGCCATTCATTTGCGGCATCATAATATCGAGCAACACGACATCGACAGACTGCTCCTGTAGAAGACATAGCGCTTGCTGTCCGTTTTCGGCCATTACGATCGTGTGCCCTTGCTTCTTCAATCGACGAGAGAGCAAATCGCGGTTTGTCTCAATATCGTCCACAATCAGCACAGTTCCCTGTTCGTCACTCATTCCACTGTTCCGCTCTACTGCTGCATCGAGTTGCACAATCTGACCTAACCCGTCGCTTAGATTACAAGCTTAGTTTCATTATTCTATGCCTTCTGCTTTTTGCCCTTCAAAAAATCAAGATTCGCTAACTGATTGTCCTGAGTCGTTTTTCACGAAGATAAATGGGTTTCTGGAAAATTTTCTAGAGAGCGCTAATTAAGGTTGGTAAAGTTTCTTAGCTCTGGTGTTGAAGGCTTTTGCTCCCCAAGCTGCCAATTTTTGGGGGCTTTAAGATTCCTGGTTCAAAATCTGCCCTTATCGGGGGATTTAGAAAATTTCAGAGCGACGCACAAAGCGTGATCGAGTCTCCGTTAATTGGGCCATCGTGATCGAGCAAAAATTCTGAAGCGACGATCGGGAGTGAGACGGTGAAGGTCGATCCCTGGTCTAGAGCGCTCTCGACAAAAATATCGCCGCCCATCATACGGACAAAGTGACGAGAGATGGCCAGTCCCAGTCCGGTGCCGCCATATTTGCGGGTGGTTGAGGTGTCCGCTTGCGTGAAGGGGTCAAACAGGGTGGTGGACTGGTCGGGGGTCATGCCGATTCCGGTATCAGAGATGCGGAAGAGGAGGGAGGAGGGAGGAAGGAGGAGGGAGGAACTGGGGAATGGGCTGCTTTGCTCAACGGTGAGGGTGATGGTGCCGTTTTCGGTAAATTTGGCGGCGTTGCTGAGGAGGTTGAAGAGAACTTGCCGAACTTTGGTCAGATCTGCGTTGAGAGAACCGATCGCCTCTGGGCAGCAAACAATTAGCTGATTGTGATTTTGGGTAATTAGCGGCTTGACGGTGTAGGCGACTTCTTGGATCAGTTGGGCGACATCGAAGCTTTCTACAAATAACTCGGTTTTGCCTGCTTCGATTTTGGAGAGGTCTAAAATGTCGTTGATCAGTCCCAGGAGATGGTTTCCGGCGGCGTGAATTCTCTGAAGGTCGGGGAGAAACTCAGTTTGTTGGCGTTCGATCGCGTCTTCTTGAAGCATTTCGCTGTAGCCAATGATCGCATTCATGGGTGTGCGAAGTTCGTGACTCATGTTGGCCAAAAACTGACTTTTGGTGCGGTTGGCGGCTTCGGCTTTTTCTTTGGCGGCTTGCAGTTCTTGTTCGATTTGTTTGCGCTGGGCGATCTCTTGAAACATTTGGGTACAGGAAGTTTCAGCGTCTAGATCAGAGTGAACCGTGCCCCGTAAGGCTGTGAATCGATGAATGAGATGAGTCCCGATCGCCCCCGTCAATACGGCCAGACCGCTGCTTAAAGATGACTTGCCCGTGAGCAAAACCAATCCCATCAAAGCGCCAAACATTAGTCCATGACCCGCCCAAAAAAACAGCACGGAACTGCTAAAATCGGTCAATTTTTTGAAGGCGCTCCGATACTTTGGATGGCGCATCAGCCCAGATTCTAAACATAAGAAAGTAGCCTGCACCAAGAAAACAAGGCTGGCACTGCTGATGATCCATAGGGTATCGCTCATGGTTCGATCCAGGGTTATGCGTGTTTTTAACGGCAGTAGTCGGGGTTGTAGCCGGGACTTTAGACTTTAGACGTTGGACGTTGGACTTTAATGTTTGGTCTTTGGTCTAGCGTTGGTTCGACCCCTTACGGGTAACTCGAAGAGATCAAGTTTTTTCGCTTCGTCGATCAAATCTTTTGCCCCCCAATCTCCCAATTCTGGGGGACTTTAAGAGGAGAATTCTAGCTCAAAGTTCCTCATTGGTAGGGGATTTAGGGGGCGTTTCCTAGTGGAAAAACGCAGCGAATACATTTATCGAATTCAGCGAATTTATGTTTGGTCTAACGTCTAAGGTCTATCTTCAGTCCCGCTCAGTTAGTTATTCCCGTTTGTGATTACTTTTAACGGCTTCGTTGGTCATCTAGCCGATATTTCAGTGTTTTCTCTAGCAATTCTCAAACTAACCGCGATCGATGCAAGCTGTGTTGTTTGATTTAGAGCGACTGCATTTTCTCTCGTGTTGCGGACAGTGAAATTTTGGGGTCTTGACCGACTGGCAGATACATTGTGAAGGTTGACCCTTTGCCATATTCACTTTCGACGGCGATCGTGCCCCCCATGATTTGACAAAATCTTTGGGCGATCGCTAATCCCAACCCGGTGCCGCCATATTTGCGAGTCGTCGATGCGTCTGCCTGCGTAAACGCCTGAAACACTCTCTCTATCTGCTCTGCTGTCATGCCAATTCCAGTATCAGAAATGCGAAATATGATAAACGATTGAGGTTTGAGTGACGCATCAGCCTTGGAAGGTGAGGGGTGAGAATTACCCGCCCCAGCGCCTTTTTCGACCGTCAGCGCGATCGTGCCTTGAGCCGTAAATTTACAGGCATTACTCAGCAAGTTATATAAATTTTGGCGCGTCTTGGTCAGGTCAGCATAGAGACAGCCCACATTGTCAGCACAGTGAACAATCAAGACATTGCCGTTTTGCTCAACGAGCGGCTGAATTGTGCTAGATACTTCTTGAATCAGAGGATGAACTTCAAAACTTTCGAGGTATAAATCCATCTTTCCAGCTTCAATTTTAGAGAGATCGAGAATGTCATTGATCAATCTCAACAAATGCCTGCCAGCGCTGTTAATTTTTTGTAGATCTGGAACTAAACTATCTTGTCCGCAATCGATCGCTTCTTCTTGCAGCATTTCACTGTATCCCAGAATTGCATTCATCGGCGTGCGTAACTCGTGACTCATGTTAGCCAAAAACTGACTCTTGGCCCAGTTTGCTTGCTCTGCAATTTCTTTGGCCTGTTGAATCTCGCTGGTTGATTTCTGGAGTTCTTGTTCGTATTGCTCTAATACGCCTAACATAATGTTGATCGTAGTGCCCAGATTAGAAAGCTCGTCTTTGCCAGGGGCAGAAACTCGCAGCGATAGATTGCCACTTTCCCCAATTTCTGCCACTTCGTCACTCAGGCGCGATAGTCTCGACAAAACCAGCTTTTCTAACAGCAGCAGCGTCACCCCCCCAAACACAAAGCCCACGACAACAATCAGCAAACTCAAAAATCGAATCGCTTCCTTGCCCTGCTGATAAATTTCTCTAGGATTTTGCACCTGTAAAATGATGGCGGGCTTGCCGTAAATATCTCTGAGCAACGCAGATCCCGCGATCGTTTTCTCATTGATTGGGCGCACCGTGACGGTGGCATTTTCGAGTCTCATCGCAGACGGGCTAAAAAATTCGATCGGCATTTTGCGATCCAAAAGTGGCTGCACGGTTAGGGGCACTTGCAGCGATCGGGTCAACTGACTTACGTCTTCTTCTCGCACATAGCGACCGACAATCAAACTGCCCAAAATGGGCCCCTTACCTGCGCTGTTGACGATCGGGCGAGAAGCCACCATCATCGGCCCCTCTGGCAGCATGAGAATGCCCGTGGTCGTACTTTGAGGCGTGGCATGTTGGAGCAGGCGATCGCCGATTGCAATGTGCTGTTTTACGCCCTGGGGAATGGGAACTCTTTGCCCCTCTTGTAAATCAAATCCAGTGCCAAACACGATCTTGCCGGAGCGATCGATAAATAAAATCAGGTTGACTTGCAGCATGGCTAACTGCGGATCAATCAAATTAGTGCGAATAAATTCTGAATTGCCATCGCGAATAAATTTGGCGGCATCGTCCCAGGATGACCAATCAGCAAAATTTGCGTTGAACTGCTCCAAACTTTGGTTAAAAACATTCAAAACGCCCTTCATCATCTGGCGCGTGTCCTGGTCTTCGGCACGATTAGAACTGCCCAACAGCAGCGTCGAGGCAACCGTATAGATGGCCGCATTCAAACTGACCAACGTCACACCAATAATCAGTAAGGTTCTTCTCCGCAGCGTGAGAAAATTGCTCTTTCCTAGTTTCATCATGCGGTCTATCCGAGAAGGGTCTGAATTTTTTCGAGCAGTCGCGGCAGTTCTACAGGCTTGGTGTCGTAGTCGTCGCATCCCGCCTCCAAACACTTTTCGCGATCGCCCGACATCGCATGGGCCGTCAGCGCAATAATCGGAATCTGCTGAGTCGCCGTCACGGACTTGATCTGGCGAGTCGCCTCCCAACCGTCTAAGACGGGCAAACTCATGTCCATCAAAATCAAGTCTGGTAACTCAGCCTGAGCAACCTTAATTCCCTGCTCACCATCGATCGCGCTGACCACTTCAAATCCGCGCCGAGACAGCCGACGGGACAGCATATCGCGGTTGATTTCGTTATCTTCGACTAAAAGAATTTTAGGCATGGCTGACTGATTAGAGCAATTTTAAGCGGGCTGGGGCTACGGCCGTTTGTCCAAACTGGTTAACGTTTCTCGGACTTCTTGCAGCAGATCGTCACGGGTATAGGCTCCTTTCTGCAAAATTTGTTCGACATCGCCGCTGAGTTGGGCCCGATCGGCTGGCGTGAGCGTCATGGCCGTTACGACAATTACAGGAATCGATCGCCACTCGGCCACCTGCCGCAGTTTGGTAATAAACTCGAAGCCATTCATCTCTGGCATCATCAAATCCAGCAGGATCAGGTCGGGTTTTTGTTGAGACAGGCAGGTGAGGGCGACTTTGCCATTGGGGGCGACGATGCCTGTCCAGCCTGCTTTGGCGAGGGTGCGCTGAAATAATTCGCGAGTTGCGAGGTCGTCTTCGACAATCAGGACTTGTCCGGTGTGGGGGTCGGCAGGGCGATATTTGCTGAGAATGGCTAACAGTCGTTTGTAGTCGATCGGCTTGGTCAAATAGTCAGACGCGCCCAACGCAAATCCTAAATTTTTGTCATCGACGATCGTTAAGACGACGACGGGAATATCTGCCACGTCTGGGTTGGCTTTGAGGGCGGACAAGACGGCCCAGCCGTCCATTTTGGGCATCAACACATCCAGCGTAATCGCATCAGGACGCAGCTCGATCGATCGCCTCACGCCTTCTTCTCCCGTCGAGGCTGTCTCTACGCGAAAGCCTTCTTTGGTCAGAGCGCGCACCATTAACTCTTGAGTGGCTACGTCGTCGTCGATCACCAAAACAGTGAAGCAGGGTTCACCTGTCGCATCTAAAAAAGGTACGAGGGAGTCTGGAGGGGGAGCCAGTTTGCGATCAAGAACAGCGATCGGTAATTGCACCGTGAAGATTGACCCTTTGCCAATCTCACTGGTCACGGTAATGTCGCCGCCCATCAATTGACAAAATCGCTGACTGAGGGCCAGTCCTAACCCGGTGCCGCCGTATTTGCGCGTGGTGGAGGTGTCTGCTTGAGTGAATGCTTGAAATAGTCGGTTTGCTTGCTCTGGGGTGATGCCAATTCCAGTGTCGGAGACGTGGAAGAGGAGGGAGGGAGGAGGGAGGAGGGAGGAGGGAGGAGGGAGGAGGGAACTGGGGAATGGGCTGCTTTGCTCAATGGTGAGGGTGATGGTGCCGTTTTCGGTGAATTTGGCGGCGTTGCTGAGGAGGTTGAAGAGGACTTGTCGAACTTTGGTTACGTCGGCATACATTTTTCCGATGTCGTCAGGGTAGGAAACTTGTAGCGTGTTGTTGTGTTTGGCGATCAGGGGTTCGATCGTGGTTTCGATGTCTCGAATCAGCAGGGACACTTCAAAGGTCTCTAAAAAGAGATCCATTTTGCCTGCTTCGATTTTGGAGATGTCGAGAATGTCGTTGATCAAGTCCAATAGATGTTTGCCTGCGCCGCGAATCTTATCTAAGTCGGGCAAAATTTCTGTCACGCCCAGATCCGCCGCGTCTTCTTGCAGCATCTCGCTGTAGCCAATGATCGCATTCAAGGGGGTGCGAAGTTCGTGGCTCATGTTGGCCAAAAACTGGCTCTTGGACTGGCTGGCCGTCTCGGCCGCTTCTTTGGCGTTGTAGAGTTCTTGGGCGGTGCGCTTACGATCGTCGATGTCCTGTACGGTTCCGACATAAAACAAGAGGCTGCCATCGTGATCACGGACTGCAACCGCACTTTCGCTGATCCAGACCACGCTGCCGTCTTGTCGATAGACTTGAGATTCAAAATCGGCAATGCGATCGTCCCGATTGATCAGTTGCACAAAGTCGGCGTGGCGATCGGGGTCTACATACCGCTGGTTACTGTTAGACAAATGGCTGATCAACTCCTCTGGTGACTGATAGCCATAAATGCGAACGAGAGCCGGGTTGACGCTCAGATATTCGCCAGTGGGGGTTGTTTGAAAGATGCCTTCGGTCGAGTTTTCAAAAATGCTGCGATATTGTTCTTCGGCATGGCGTACGGCAATTTCAACTTGTTTGCGCTGCATAAACTGGCCGATTTGAGTGCCGACCGTGGCAATCATTTGCAGCATTTCTGGATCTAATTGACGAAACTCTGTACTAAAAAAAACCATGACTGCAATAACTCGACCCTTTGTGGGTACCTCGAAGCGATCGCCCTGCAAAATTGGGAAGCCGAAGGCACTGTGCAAATTTGCTTTTGTAGCCAACCCTCCGGGTAAAAAGAAGCCAGGTTCTTGATTGAGATCGCTAATCCAAATTGGTTTTGTCGCTGCCCAAACTCGCCCAATCAAACCCACTCCCATCGCGAAGCTATTAGATTGACTGTGGGCCGCAAAATCGGCGACTTTGGTTTGCGATCGACACCAGCATTTCACCAAGCGCATCATCTGGCTGGTCGGGTCGATCGTCCAGAGTTCGCCCAGTTCCCAGTTAAGATTTTCACAGATTGTCTGCAAAATTTCGGAGGTTGCTTCGTCTAGATTTTCTGATTCTGAAACTGCTTTTGTCGTCGTATATTGCACTCTCAATCGCTGCTCTACTTGCTGTCTTTTTTGCCAATTTCGAGTGAGCGCCCCATAGATGACAGTCACCGCAACTAACACCAACGAGGTGAACGCGATCGCTCGATATTTTCGCCAAACATAGTCATCTAGACGGATTTGTAAGAGCTGATCTGTAGCGGGCACCATCGCATCATAAAGCCTGAACTGATCCGCGATCGCCTGACTCCCAACGCCTGAGTAATCAATCGATTCCGACGAAATTGTTTGCAGTGTATCTTCGTGAATAAGTTGTAGAAAATCGTTGGTGCTGCTGAGGCTAGTTCGCACTGAGGTTTGTAAAGCTGCCCGCACTTGGGGGTTGTATTCAAAAATGACTTGAGTCCCTCTGGCGATCGCGCTCATGGGCGTATTAATTGAGTAATTAAAGACCGTCATTTGGGCTTCTTCACTCAAGGTAATTTTTTGACGCGCTGCGACTTCTGTGCCAAATTCTTTTGCTTGGGCGGTCTTTTCGACCGCAGACGGTAGTTTGGTAATCAGCGCATCTAGCAGATAATAAGCATCTAAATTAGGGTCAAGAATCATGTTAGAGGTGTCCCCTACATGCGTAATTTGAGCCAGAATGCTTTCGATCAGAGCCGTATGACGCACAAAGCTTCTTTCAGTGGTTAACTCTTCTGCTTTAAGGGATGCCCAATCTTGCTTAATTGCAGTCCAGTTTTTAGTCGTCTTAAGCGTTTTTCCTAACCGACGATCGACGATATCAATGGCTTGAATGTTAGCGGCGATCGCTCGTTGACTGGCTAATAATGTCTCTTCATCACTGGCATTACCCGATAGATAAAGATTAGCCAACCTGCGATATTGGATGGCATTTTCTAACAGTTTCCTCAGTGCTTTATTGTATTCCAGCCCATGTTTCTCGTTTTGAGTAAAGCGAATTTCGACATCAATTTCGGCGACCAATTGTTGAACGACGACCGCAAGCGGCAACGTGAAGGTTGCTAACAACGTCACCAGGCTGACTTGTCCGAGCCACTGTTTGAGTCCGTTTTTTTTCACGCTGGTCTCCTCAAACTTTCAGAGTCTTCGCTTTCGTCTTTTTGACGACAACCTGGCTCCCTGGGGCAACCTCCTCGCCCTCACCAAGCCCTACCAGATCAATCAAGCCTGTGTAGAAAAATCCGGAAGTCGTCAGGAACTAATGTATTCTTTATGACTGAAGCGGTTGATAAAACGAAGTAGAGCATTCCCGACTGAGCGATCGCCAAACCTGATTGAACGTAAGCCAACTACAGACTACTTTTTTTCTGCCCTATAACTCAAACGCTTGATGCTTCGGTCAAGTTCCCACACAACACCTGGTAGTTTTAACACCGTTTTAACACTGAGTTAACAGAACTGAACCGACAAAACGTAGCCCCTTGTTTATATATTGCCCAAAAAAATCTGTAAAATCACAGAGGCGCTCAAGATAGCAAGACTCCGTAACAAAGGCTTCTGAACTAGACAAATCGCGTTAATTGCACTCGGTAGCGGTCTTTTTTGGTAACCATGACTTCGCCCACTTCGACTCGACCCTTGCCCCGGATGGCGATCAGATCCCCAGGCTTGACGGTGTAGCTCGTTGAAGTTGTTTCTTTCCAGTTGACGCGCACATCTCCCGCCGAAATCATCTCGGCCATTTTGCTGCGCGACATGCCAAAGCCCGCCGAGGCGACCGCATCCAGCCGCATCGAAGCCTCCACTGTCGTCAGTTCTTTTTTCTTTGGCTCCCGAATCTTTAGCTCTTCTAAAGGAATGGGCTGCGTTTTGACGGGCACCGATCGCACCTGAGTCAGACTAGCCTGCAAAAAATCGACTAGCTCTTTGACAACGATCGCTTGAGCGCCTCGCTCTCCGAGTACGAGAATGTCTCCGACTTTTTCGCGTACGATCCCCGTTCCTAAAAGCGCCCCCAAAAAGTCTCGATGGCTGGCCGGGTCAAACAAAAAATTACCCGCAATGCTCAGGGGTGCGACTTCGACCTGGGAGGGGTCTAGCGGTAATTCGGAGCGGGCGATCGCAAGACGCTGCCGTTCTGCTTGAGGATAGCCCCCCCAGGCCACCATCTGCACGTCTGACAAGCGCCCAAAAGCTTGCTGAACTTCGGCCAGTTCGGGAGGTGACAAAAAATCGGTCATGACGACTTCCCAGGTTTTGACGGCTTGTTCTGCCTGGTCAATCACCCGTGCAACACAGTCTCGATTTTCGACACCCTTGAGCAAATCTTCTCTTGGCAACATAGAGACAATACTTCAAAAGAATCTTTATTCTACCGACTGTTCTCCAGGCAGGGTCATCACTCGTTGGATACTATTTCTACAGGTGACGATCGATAAAGGACAGGGGACTTATGAATTATCTAGTGGCAGTGTTGGGCGATCGCATTCAGGCAGAAGAAGCATACTCGGCTCTGGAGCGGGACGGGCTGCCGATGGAGAGTGTGTCGATTTTGGGCAGAGGCTATAAGAGTGCCGATGAATATGGCTTGATCGATCCCAATGAGCAGGCGCGAAAACAGTCGAAGTTGATGGCGGCGTGGCTGATGCCTTTTGGGTTTGTGGCGGGATTTTGCTTTAACTTGATCACTAAGCTAGATACCTTTCCCTGGGCGGGTGAGTTTGGCAATCAAGCGATCGGGGGTGTTTTGGGCGCGCTGGCCGGGGGAATGGGGAGTCTGTTTATCGGTGGAGGCGTGGGGCTGATTGTTGGCGGTGGAGATGCTTTACCGTATCGAAATCGGCTGAATGCAGGCAAATATCTGGTCGTCGTTAAGGGGTCGGATGCCCTGACGCGCAAAGCCACAACGATTTTGAGACGGTTTGATCCCGAAAACTTGCAGGGCTACTTTTACTCAAGCGATGTGTAATTGGATAGCGAAGCGAAAAACCGTTACCAAATGCCCGCTTAGGAGATTTCTAGCAAAGAAGTTACCAACCTTGGAAAGCCTCCTAAATCCGCCAATTCTGGGGGACTTTCAGAACTCTCAATGGAGACAGCCGGGTAGATTTACTAACGTGAATTCGATGAAACTTTTTCGCTTCGTTGTTCACGGCTTCTGCCCCCCAACCCCCCAATTTTGGGGGACTTTAAGAGAAGAATTCCGGTTCAAAGTCTCCTGCTCGTGGGAGATTTAGGGGGCGTTCTCGGATCTGCAAGCGAAGCGTTCATCGAACTGACGCTTTATTGACGTTTTATTAAAGGAAATCTCCTTAAATCTCAAAAGATGCCTACACTCGCACTTGTTTTATGGGGATTTCGATCGCAAATTCGCTGCCTTTTCCCAGTTCAGATCGACCGCTCAAGTTGCCGTTGTGTTGGGTGACGACGATTTGGTAACTGATGGATAAGCCTAGTCCTGTGCCTTTGCCGATCGCTTTGGTCGTAAAGAAAGGGTCAAACATTTTGGAGAGGGTTTCTGGAGTCATGCCGTTGGCGTTGTCCCAGATGCGAATCATGATCCAATTAGAGTTGACGACTTTTGTCTCGATCCAAATAGTAGGTAGAAACGTGTCAGAAGTTCCCAACGATGCGATTTCTTTTGCTTCTTTGAGTATTACTTTCATACTGTCTTCTAGGGCATCGATCGCGTTGTTGAGAATACTCATAAATACTTGATTGAGGTGCCCTGGATAACACTCGACTTTGGGGAGATCGCCATAGGTTTTGCTCACGCTAATTTGGCTGCGGCTAACCGTTGTTTTGAGACGATGTTGAAGTAGCAGTAAGGTACTTTCTAGCCCTTCGTGCAGGTCAACGAGTTTGATTTGAGATTCGTCAAGTCGTGAGAAATTTCGTAAACTCAGAACAATGGCTTGAATGCGATCGGCTCCATCTTGCATCGACTTAAACAGTCGTCTCAAGTCTTCTACAATGAATTCAAAATCGCTGTCTAATAACTGTTCTTGAATCTCATTATTAGGGTTTGGATAATGCTTTTGATAAAGCTGCAAAATAGTTAATAACTCATAAATATATTCATTGGCATAAGTCAAATTGCCGTAGATAAAACAGACTGGATTATTAATCTCGTGGGCGACTCCTGCCACCATTTGTCCCAGGCTAGACATCTTTTCAGTTTGGATCATTTGAGCCTGAGCTTTTTGTAGACTATGGAGGGTGCTTGACAGCCGTTCGGTGCGTTCATCGACTCGATCTTCTAGTTCGGCGTTGGTTTTTTCTAAGGTTTCAAACGAGGTTTTTAGCTGCTCGGTCATGCGGTTAAACGATCGCGTCAAGGTTCCCAATTCTCGGATTCCTGGTTCTGCGATCGCTTCATAGTGGCCATCAGAAACGGACTGAGAAGCTTGATTTAAGTGACGAATCGATCGCTCAATCCAGCGCGAAGTTCCGGCTCCTAAGAGGGTGGCGATCGCTGAAGCGACTACACACAACAAAAAAGTAATTTGAGCATTTTCATTAATTTGCTCTGTAAAGTCAGATTCTGGAACAGTGACGACGATCAGCCAATCTAAACCTAAATCATCTTGCCAAACGCTTACTTTGAGAAAGGTTTTTTGTCCATTAATATCGAGACTAAACTGCTGTTCATCTTGAATGGATTTCAAACTACCAAAACGCTGAATCAAACTTTGAGTTGTCGATCGAATAGTTGGATCTTGACTTTGAAAGGCAGACAACCTCTGAGCTTCACCTTTAACCACTTTATAACTGGGTTGTTGACTAGAGCTTGCAACCAGATTGCCATCGCGCTCCAAAATAAAGGTACGACCCGAAGAACCAATTCTCAACTGACGCAGAAACTGATCAATTTGGGAGAGTGTCAAATCGATGCCAATGACTCCTAAAAGTCTTTTTTTGACATCATAAACAGGATAGCTTGAGGAGATTGACAGAATGTTTGGCTGGTCAACCCACTGATAGATTTGGCTCCAGATTGGGCGCTTTGCTTTAGCAGTATCGGTATACCAGTCCTCAACCTCAAGGTCAGCCGGATCGCGAGAAACTTTTTGAAGTTTGGTACGATTTCCCTGACGATCGACTTCATAAACTTCCAGTTTTTTTAGATCACTTTTTAGCGTTTCATTTAGCAATAACTTGCCAGTTGTCGTTCGCTCAATGCCTATAAATTCCCCGATCGAGCTGGCGAAGTTGATGTAGCTAAAATTTGGGTTAACCTGCATTTGTTCGCAAAAATATTGACCCAATTGCGGAAGATTTTTTAAGTCAACCAGACCGAGTTCAATGGCTCGCAAATTCATCTGATTGACTTGATTGGGGCTGGTTAAGTAAGTATCCAGGTGTTGATCGACGCGATCGCTAATCTCACTCTCTAAGTCTGTGACCAATTGATTGATAGCTTTTTGCCCGTTTTGCACTGAGAAGTAGCCCGTCAGCACCACCGCAGTCAAATTTTGCACAATCAACGGAACGACCAAAATAAGACGCAGCGGAACGGACTTTTGTGTACGGGGGTGTGACACTATTCCTACACCTGGAAAACGTTTAGTCTCTAGAATGCCCCTTCGGAGATCAAGGTCAACGGTTGAGTAAATTGGACATTGGGTAGGTCTGTAAAGTCTCCGGTTTAACGTGAATTCGATGAAGTTTTTTTGCTTCGTTCTTCAACGCTTCTGCCCCCCAACCCCCAATTTTTGGGGACTTTCAGACAAGATTTTGGGTTCAAAGTCCCTCACTCGTGGGAAATTTAGAGGGCTGCCTGGATTAACCACAGCGAAAGATTTCATCGAATTCACGTTGGTTTAAAGCTCTAAAGTCTCCGGTCTAAAGTCCTGCTTCCCTGATTGCAAGCCACAGTTCTCGATAGACTCGTGCCAATCCATCTATTTGATAGTGAGCATTTAAGCCACTGGGATTGGGCAGCACCCAGACAATCGTACTCTCAAAGCCATTTTCCTGTCGTCCAATTTTTGATTTGGGTTGAGAAAAGGCCGTTCGATAGGCGCTAATTCCCAAAACGGCCAGACATTTGGGGCGATAAGTTTGGATCTTTTTGGCCAGGTTTTGATGACCAAGTAGTAACTCTGAGGGGTCTAATTCATCAGCTCTGGCGGTGGCCCGATCGACAATATTCGTAATACCCAACCCCAAATTTAATAAGTCTTGATCTTCAGAGGGCGAGAGAATGCGATCGGTGAAGCCTGCTAAATGAAGTGCTTTCCAGAAGCGGTTTCCCGGACGGGCAAAGTGATGACCGACGACAACGCTGTAAAGGCTGGGATTGATGCCACAAAAGAGAATCTGCAAATCGGGCGCAATGATATCTGGAACGGTTTTTCCGCTCGCCGCTCGAATCTCATCTTTCGTGGGTTTATGCACAATTAATCCTTTCTAAATCGTCTTTCTAAGCCGTCTTCTCTAAGCCATCCACTCGACCAGTTCTTGAGTAAAAACTTGCACAAAACCGATCGCCACCTGGATTAAGGGAAACCCCACCAGACTGATCAAGGCTGCCTGACGAGTTCTAATATCCAACCCCTGTCGCACAGCCACAATGACTGCCAGCAAACTCCAGACGGCCAAAATAAACTCGATCGGTCGCCCCAACAACGGAACCAGCGTCAAAAAGTTGAGCACTTGAGGCGCATAAGCAAACCCGATCGGGCCAAGTAAATCGCCATACGTGGGGTCGATCGGTTTCAACCACTGACCAACTTTGAGAATGGTAAATGTCCAAAAATAATAGCCTGCTACAACACTCAAACCACTTAAAAAAAGCGCAATTGGTAATATAGGAAAAGTCGCTCGGTTGATGATTAAAATGACCATCGTCCCCAATACGTGAGAGAACGCAGCGAGTAATACAATCGTCAATGCTAAACGATGAGTTTTGGGCGTGTTGTGAGCGTTCTCATAAAAATCAGCGTTCAGTGAGAGCGCTTTGATTAAGGTTGTCCAAACTCCTTCTCTAGCAGGCTGACGACTCACAGGGGTTACAGTCCTACAACTGGCGATAGATGACAGGTCGATCGAGCTATGATCTGATGCAACAGATGTCGAAACTGCTGCGCCAATTCCAAAATAACCATACCTTATTGAGACTAAATGCTGTCGCTGATCGAACGAATTTTATCGCGCCTCCGAGGTGAAACGTTGAAGCTGTTTTTCTTAGCAGGCGGGCTGCTGTTGATTTGGGGGACGGTGGCTCCGATCGGAACGCTGGTCTGGTGGCTCAATCAAGGAGTCGAAGGTCTGGGCTTAAGGCGTGAAACCAAAAAGCTGCCTGCCACGGTTGCTCGTGCAACTCAGAAGATTGTTAACTGCTACATCGTCTATCTACCGGGGGTGGGAGATTCGTCGGCCAATGAGTTGAGTGCGGGGGAGGAATATTTTCTCGATCGCTTGCAAAAGGCTCATCCTAATTGTGTGACGGTGCGCGATGTGTTTCCTTATTCTGCGGCAAATCAAGATCTGGCCGGGCAAAGGTTTTTGGCTCCCTTCTGGCAAGCTGCCCAAAAAGGAGAAGGCTGGTTTAAGAATGCTGATGTTTTGATCAAGATTCGGAATTTGTGGCGCTTTGCGATTTCTGCGGACGATCGCTATGCTCCCGTTTATAACCAGGGAATTGCGGCGGCGATCGTTGATCGTATGAATGCCGTTCACCCGATTTCGCAGTCTGGTCAGCCGATTCGGGTGGTTTTGATTGGGACGAGTGGCGGGGTGCAGGTGGCGCTGGGGGCGGTGCCTTATTTAAACGAGTGGATTAAGCCTGAGTTAGCGGTGGTTTCGGCGGGGGGTGCGTTTGATGGTGAGGCGGGGTTTGAGTCGGCGCAGCGGGTGTATCACTTGCAGGGCGATCGCGATTGGGTGGATGACATTCCTCGTGTGGTGTTTGCGTCTCGCTGGCCGTGGGCGATCCAGTCTCCGTTTAATCAAGCTCGTCAACAGGGACGCTTTACCAGTTTGGACAGCGGCAATCATACGCACGATGGCGCTCAGGGCTATTTTGGGCAAGCGATGGCCCACGATCGGACGACCTATGTCGATCTGACGCTACAAAAAGTCAATCAGTTGCCCATCTGGTCTAACAACAAGTAGGCTCAATTTTTTGGGAAACAAAATTGTCCACCATGATTGTGACTCCAGTGTCGTCAAGCATTTTGCGCGGAAGTTTATATTTGACAGATTTTGGAATTTTTGGGTGAGTTGAAGAGGCGCGATCGCACAGAGGCACTTCACACTCGATTCATAAGACTTCCTTAGTTTTACGGAGACTGAATCATTCGATTGCTATTTTATGTGCATCGGATGAAATCCTGGATCTGTTTGCATGACTGACGTTTTTCTCTCTTATTCTCGGAAAGATAAAGCTTTTGTGCAAACGCTGCATGACTCACTGAGAGCACAACAGCGAGAAATCTGGGTGGATTGGCAGGCGATTCCTCTGACGGCTGATTGGTGGCAGGAGATCGAGCGAGGCATCGAAGGCACCAACACCTTTGTGTTTGTGATTAGTCCTGATTCGGTGGTGTCTGATGTTTGTCGTCAGGAGATCGATCACGCAGTCAAGCACAATAAGCGATTGGTGCCGATCGTTCATCGCGAAGGTTTTGAGGCAGCCCAAGTGCATCCGATGTTGTCGAAGTACAATTGGCTGTTTTTTCGCGAGACGGATGAGTTCGATCGTGGCTTTGCTGATTTGATTACGGCGATCGAAACGGATTTGGAGTATGTGCGATCGCATACGCGGTTGACCGAACGGGCGGTGGAATGGGAAAACCAGGTGCGAAATGAGAGCTTCGTTCTCAGAGGTGATGATCTTAAGTTTGCAGAGCAGTGGTTAGCGACTGGTGAGCAAAAAACACCTGTGCCGACTGAACTACAGCGAGAATACATTCGTGCCAGCCGGACGACAGAAGAAGCAACGCAAATTTTGATCGAGGCAGGACAAAAGGCAGAAAAGCTGGTGCAGGATGCCAAACGACGAGCAGCGATCGCTTCGGCGGTGTTTGGGGTGGCCTTGATGGGAGCAGGAATCGCGGGAAGCTGGGCATTTAAAGAACGTAGCGATGCCCGATCGACGAGAGAGAACGCTCAAAAAACTGAACAGGCAGCCAATCAGAAAGTAACGGACGCAGAACGACGGGCACAGGGGATTACTCAACGCGCCGATCAACAGCTTAAGTCGGCCGTCGCTCGCGTCAAACTAGCAGAAACGAAGGTGAAGCGGGCACAAACAGATGTCGATCGAGCAAAGGCAGAGCAGGCGAAGGTGCAAGCTGAGTCTAAGCAGCAAAGTCTCGAAGCCCAGCGCAAGGTAGCAGCAGCAGGACAACAGACGCAAGCGGCAAAGCAACAAACAGCAGAGGCGGAACTGAAACGACAGATAGCAAATGAAGAGGTTAACATTGCAGAAGGCAGGTTGCGAGAAGCCAAGGGAGCGGTAAATGTCGCGACGGCTGAAGTTCAACAGAAAGTGACAGCACTACAGAAGCTAGATGTTGACCTCAAACAAGCTCAGAATCAAATCAATCTTTCACAACAAGCCCTTACTGAAGGCGTGGGAGATGTCCCAGCCAGGATTGCACAACAAACAGGGCAAAAGCCTGCCATTGTTTATGTCAGTTTTATTTCTTCTAAGCAGGGTGATCGTTCCAGTGAAGATGACCCCTTAGGATTGCTGCTGATTACTGCCGCAGGGCCGCCACTTCGGTGGCAAGTTCCCCAATCAAATCGCTCAGAAGTAATGAAAGTTGTTTTTGAGTTTCGTAGAAGTGTTTTAAACCCTAGATCAAGAAACTACCTAGTTTCCTCTCAAAAACTTTACACGTGGTTGATTAAACCATTAGAAGAAGAGTTACAAAAACAAGGCATCAACAACTTAGTTTTTCTAGCAGACTCTAGCTTCCGCGCCATGCCGATTGCAGCTCTTCATGATGGCCAAAAATTTTTAGTTGAAAAATATAGTGTTGGAATGATGCCTGGTTTTTCGTTAACCGATACCCATCCTGTTAACCTCAGAGATGCTCCAGTTCTGGTTATGGGAATATCAAAGCAAGTGACACCAGATTTAACAGCGTTACCAGGTGTCGCGACCGAAGTGGCTCAAATTATGAAGCTCCGCTCAGGAAAGAGTTTTCTGAATGAGGAGGTTACGCTCCAGAATTTAAAGTTGCAGCGTCAGAAATACCCATTCAAAATTATTCATCTTGCAACTCACGCGAACTTTACACTTAAAGAACTTGATAAGTCTTTTATTCAGTTCTGGGATACCAAACTTAGACTAAATCAGCTAGACCAGTTAGGTTGGTACGACCCATCTGTAGAATTATTAGTTCTAAGTGCCTGTGAAACTGGAATAGGAGACCAGGAATCGAAGTTTAAGTTCGGCTTTGCAGGACTTGCAATAAAGGCAGGTGTAAAGTCCATTCTGGCAAGCCTGTGGAATGTTGAGGATTTTGCAACAGCGGAACTAATGACTGAGTTCTATAAGCAGTTGCGAGTCGCTCCCACTAGATCGGAGGCCTTACGACAAGCACAAATCGCAATGTTGAAGAGTCCGATGATTGAACAAAATAGGAGCCTGGTGAAAGCTGGTGCTAGACCATCGCCAGAAAAGCCTACAAAGCGATCTCATCCCTACTACTGGGCAAGCTTTACAATTATTGGCAATCCCTGGTAAAGATCTGGGATCTAAAGGGAAGAAAGCTAAGAATTATTTGCTCTACAGCCCAGAACTGCAAGACGATCGCGATCGCTGTGCTGCCCATCTAGGCGACAATTGGGAAGGAGAGCGAACCCAAAAGTGATTGTGAATTGTGGTAGGAACTACAGTCGCACTCTCAACTCAGCGATCGACCAAATTGGCAAGGCTACACCTGAAAAATCATTGCGATCGCGAGTGATAAGTGCATCCATCTGATCAAGTTGGGCACAAGCCAACTGAACTCCATCCTCAAAATCTTTCAATCCGCTCTCGATCGCTTGCTCAATCACCGCACGGTCTATTGGGCAAAGCTCTAATGCTGTCAAAATTCGATGCACTGCATCCAACGCAGTATCTTGACCCTGCGCTTTCCTGACAATGTAAAACACATTCGTCACTGTTGTTGCAGCAATATATCCCTGAACTTGCTGTCGCTCAACCATCTCAAACAAAGTAACTCCCTCTTCCACAAACGGAACGCGATCGAGCAACACATCCAAAACAATATTCGTATCAATCAAAATCCTCATCACTGATACTTGTTCACCAAATAGTCTGTATATTCCTCGCGCACTTCTTCGTCGGTTGGAGTACGCTCACGCGGCTTTGCCATTCCCCGCAACCCCGTTAACGTTCCGATTGAAATGTGCTTCGTTCTCAAAGTAATATCTGCTGAAGCAGATCGCGGCTGAGTCTGCAAATTATGATTCACGCTTAAAGTCTCAACCCATGCCAGAACCTCGCGCACCTGTTCATCCGGCATCCTTTTGACTAACTCATAGATTCTTTCTGCCGCGGTCATAACCACTTTCCTCAAAGATTCAACGGGTCACTCAATTATGCCGCTAATCGTTGAACTCGACAGCCTCCTGCGCCGCGCCTGCCAACGCCTCAAAAACTATCTGCTCTACAGCCCAGACCTGAAGGACGATCGCGATCGCTGTGCCGCCCATTTAGGTGAAACCTGGAAGGACGTTCAGAACGCAAAATAGAACCCGCGATCGATATTGTCTACCGAGGGTTACAAAAAGAGTCTTGATAAACGACTAGCTTTTCTTTCTTCTAAACTTTAAGTCGTCAAACAAGGCATACAGCACAGGCACCACAATCAAGCTCAGTAGCGTTGACGTGACAAGCCCACCCGCGATCGCCACTGCCATCGGAGAGCGCAATTCTGATCCAGCCCCCAGACCTAGCGCGATCGGCACCATGCCCAAAATCGTTGCAGCCGTCGTCATCAAAATCGGTCGCAGACGAATCGGGCCAGCTTTGAGAATGGCTTCTGTGCGCGCGAGTCCTTCTTGTCGAAGCTGATTGATGTAATCGACGATCAGAATCGCATTTTTGTTGGTCAAGCCCAATAAGAAGACAAAGCCAATCAGCGAAATCATGCCAAAGTCACTTCGAGTTAACAACAACGCCAGCATTGCACCCACCAGCGCCAGCGGCAGCGAAAAGCCCACCACAAGCGGATCAAGCCAGCTACGAAACAGCGCCACCAACACGACAACGATACACAAAGCAGACAGCGCTAGCGTCGTGCCAAAGCTCTGAAAAATTTCACTACTGGTTGCTGAATCTCCCCCTAGCGCGATCGTCACTCCCTCAGGAAGCAGCAGCTTTGCCTCAGCCACTATGCGCTCAGTAGCCTCTCCCAGGGACAAATCTTTGCCCAAATTGGCGCTCACATAGGCAACTCGCTGACCATTTTTGCGATCGATGGCGGCGATCGTGTCTTGCTCTTGGCGACTGCCTGAGACGGTGACATCTGCAAATCCAGGTAACGTCTGCACTTTAGTTTTGATCTCGTTTGCCGTCTGAGACAGCACTTTCACATCGTCGCCCCGAATCGCCAACTGCAAGGGTTTTTGGTTGCCCGCCTCCACAAACGGAATGTCTTCTACACTGGTCGTCACGCCGTCTAGTCTAGGCAACGAGGCTCGAAACTGGTCTTGTAGCTGGGCAGTCGGGATGGAATGGTTGGGCTTTAGCTTCACTTGCAAAATGCCCTTGTTGGGCTGACCTTCACGCGACCCGACGATCGTCAACACGCTATCCACTTCGGGCGACTGTCTGATCACAGATTCAATCTGAGTAGCCACTTTGAGCGAATCTTGCAGCGGATTGGGCAGAACCAAAGGCGGAGAGGCAGGCTGATTAGCGTCTGTGATTCCTGGCGCGACTCCAGGATTTTGCGCGGTTTGTGGATTGGGCAGCGGTGACGTATACCGAATATTAAACTCGCCGCGATCGAGCTTAGGAATAAACCCCTGGGGAATCAGGGGAATCAGCGCCACACCCGCCACCAGACTAAGAATCGCAATGCCCACGACGATCGCTCGGTGACGCAGTGACCAGTCTAGTAAGCGGCGATAGGCGGCGGCAAATCTGTTCCAGAGTCCGCTGGTGTGATCGGGCGATCGGTTGGGGTTGGCTCTGAGCAAATAGAGTGAGAGAACTGGGGTCAGTGTCCGAGCGACCAGCATCGAGATCAGCATGGCGGCCGTCACCGTAATGCCAAACGGCTTAAAAAATTGACCAATCACGCCGCCCATCAGTCCGATCGGCAAAAAGACCGCTACGGCTGTTAAGGTGGCCGCTGTCACAGGAAGCCCAATTTCGCTGGTAGCTGACAAGGCGGCTTGCCGAGGGGATTCTCCAGCATCAATATGACGGCTGATATTTTCGACATCGACGATCGCATCATCCACGACGCTTCCAATCACCAACGCCAGCGCCAGCAACGTGATCGTTTCGAGGTTAAAGCCAAGTATTGCCATAACAATAAACGTCCCCAATAGCGAAATGGGAATGGCTAGCGCCGAGATCAGCGTTGCCTTCCAGCTTTTGAGAAAAGGAAAAATTACAACGACCGCAAGCACGATCGCTTCGATGAGAGCATCGATCGTCGATCGATTGGCTTTGCGAATGTAGTCGGCTTGAGTGGCGGCCAAAACCAGTTTCACATCTGATAAGTCGGACTGAAGTCGCGCCACTTCTATTTCGACGGCATCCACGACTTCTAGAGTATTCGCCGATCCACTTTTGATCACCTGGAATGCCAACACATTTTGTCCATTAAATCGGGCCAATGTTCCCGCCGTTTGAGGAATGGGAGATCCTGCGATCGCTGCGTTTCCTTGCCCCAGTAGTGAAACTTTGAGAACGCCAGGAATCTTCTGAATCGGAGGAAGAATCTGATCATTGGCTAATTTTTTTAAGTCATCGAGACTGCGAGACTGACTCTCAATGGCGTAGCTGACGGCGGCTGATTCGTTGAGATTGAGCGCGATCGCTTCAAACTTCCCATCTTTAGGCAAGCTCACCTTTTCAACGGCTTCTTTGACCAGCCGAGTCGAGTCTTCTAAACTGGTGCCCACCTGAAACGAAATGCTGACCACCGATCGACTGGCATAGGTTGAAGCGTTGACCTGATTTAAACCTTTAAGGGATTTTAGGGAGGCTTCGATCGGCTCAGTCAGTTGGCGTTCGGTTTCAACCGCCGTAGACAGGGGGGCAGTCGCATTCACCACCACGACCGGGAAGGCAATGTCTGGAAACAGCGCATATTTGAGCGAACTGAATGCCAAAATTCCGGCGACGGTGACGGCAATCCAGAAGCCCAGCGTCAACCACGGGGCAGAAATTGCCCACCGCGAAATGTTGAAGCGCTCCCGGACAGGTTGGTTGCGAGGTGCCATAGTGAGTTTTTGAGGGGTGAGATGCGGCGATCGCAGTGCTTTATCAGACTACTGTAAGCAACAGGCCGTTTGAGCTATTTTAACGACTGAGTTAGGGGGATGTTCATTCGTTTAACTTACGATCGACCGCCTCAAACAGTTCCTCAAATCCCGATTCGGTGTGAATTTTGGCGGTCAGGGTGTTCATGTCTTTGAGCGTGTTGGTGAGGTCAGCGATCGTCATTCTGATTTTGGTGTAGAGGTCGATCGATTCTCGAAAGCCTTGCAAATATTCAGAACCCACACTTTTCATTGCTTCGTCTAGAGATTGTTTTTCTTGTTCCCAGTGTTGGAGATATTGGATGCGATCGAGAGGCTTGTAGATTTTGGCATCGTCGAGAACAATTGGAAAGATACGATTTTTGAATGACTGGTTTGCAGCGATTTCCACCAGTTCAAACATGCAGTTTTCGGACTTGAGATATTTTTGGCTGATCACGACGATTACACATTTTCCGCGACCGATGCGCTGCATAAATTGGGTGATGCTGCCTTTGAATTCTAGATCTCGTTTGTCGCGAACGATCGTGATCCCTTTTTGCTGGAAGGCGCGATCGACTTGATTGACAATTTCCTCACTTTCGCCGCCCCAGGCGTAGGAGATGAAGACTTCTTGGGTGGGTGCAATCTCGCGAGGCGTTTTGTAATCGATATCTCTGGGATCTCTGGAGAGTTTGGTGCGATCCATGATGTCGTCGATCAAACCGAGAACGTTCACCATGTCGAAGTTCTTCTGACACTGGATTTCGCGCTGCTGATTGTCGATAAATCGGCGTAGCGTTTCTAATGGATAAAAATAGAGATCTTGTTGATTTTTGCATCCCTTACAATTGCAGGGAATGAGTTTTTGGTATTTTAATCGTTTGTAAGTTGCGTGAATTTTATCGATTTCATAAGTGACGATATCCATTAATCGCTTTTTGTCTTTACCAATCACTCGAATCTTAATTTCGCGTTTGCCATAATTTTCGATGACTTCTGCTTTAGCGTTGTCTTGCTGAAGAATCACGCCACTGCGCCAGACATATTTCTGTTCGTCGAGCCATTGGTGCATTGATACGATGAACTGTGTGAGAATGCCTTTAGGCATAAATTCGTAGGTGTATCTCAGAATTAGATTGTTGGATTCATCCCAGTGATAGTCAGGCTGATTGACTGTGAGTAATTGCGGTGCAATATATTCGTTGCGGTTGGGAATCTGATAGCATAGCCGAAACTTGATCATAACTTGCAGCAGTTTGCCGCGCATGTGGGCGTAGGTGGGTTCGTGCCAGATGGCTGAGAGATCGGCGCGATCGAACCTCCCCAGTTTCCCCATCACAATCTCGCTATCCAGAACTTTGTAAACGGCATCAGTGCCCCACTTGGGTTTGAGAATGACGGTTTCGGTTAACAGATCGTCGTCTTGAAAGTGGAGACAGACCCCCAAATCATGCAGATAGCCACTGAGTTGTAGGGCATCTTCGCGCTTTTTGAAGCCGTTTTCTGTGCAAATTTTGAGATATTCGTCGAGGCTAATGTGGGCACGATCGTCTCTCTCCAGCGCCTCCCGAACTCTCACCCAGGTTTTGGGCAATGCGGTTCCGATGTGCGGTAAATGAGCGATCTGGTGTTTGATTTCTTTGAGAATGTCATCCAGACCTCGATTGGTCGCGAGATTGGTCGCTAAGGTTTTTTCGAGATTGGTAAACTGTCCTCGTAGAGCAGATTCGTTGATTTCGCGGTGTCGATCGTGCTTCTCGTTTTTGATGATCAGCAAAGGACTGTTTTCGCTGAGAAGTTCGACAATGTTGAGCCAATAATGGAAATCGGTGTCTTCTTTACGATCGTCGCTAACCAATAGATAGAGCGATCGTTTGGTAAGAAAAAATTGATGCGTTGAATGATAGATTTCTTGTCCGCCAAAGTCCCAAATATTGACGCGAAAATCTTTACCGTTCTCCATCGGAAAGCGCCATTGAATCACTTCAATTCCTTCAGTCGATGGCTCTCTAGAAACAAGCTGATAGTTAGAATTCTCAATCTTTTTAGCAAGAGATGTTTTTCCTGCTCCGCCTTCGCCAATGATTAGAAGTTTGGCTTCGTAGAGGCGATCGATTCCTTCTTCTTCCTGTTGCCGAAAATACTCTCTAATTGCCTCGAGTCCCAAATCTGCGATTTCTAGAGGTGGATACTCAAGAGGATTCTCAGCTAAATCTAGTTCTGTCAAATTTTGGAGTTGCGTGATTGTATTAGGGGCAACCGTAATTTTGTTCCCGTACAAATCTAACTCTACTAGGTTTTGAAGTTGAGAGATTACACCTGGGATCACCGTGATTTGATTGTAAGCTAAATACAGTTCTGTTAAGTTTTGAAGTTGAGTGATCGCATCCGGAATCACTGTGATCCGATTATTGAATAAATTAAGTCTTGCTAAATTTTTAAGTTGAGCAATCGTAGCCGGAACCACCGCGATTTCATTGTCTGATAAATCCAGTTTTATTAAGTTTTCAAGTTGGGTAATTGCATCAGGAATGACTGTGATTTTATGCCCGGATAGATTCAATACCTCTAATTGCTTTAATTCAAAAACTTCAACCGGAATCTGAGATAGCTTCTGACTTTCGTCATTCCAAACATCTGCTAAGTTTAATTCTTTAAGTTGTTCGTCCTTTGCTTCCTGGATCTTTTCCAGAATGCTATGAGGAGTCTCGTACTCTACAGGTTCCTGGCTAGTCATCTTGAGGAGGAGGGAGGGTGTAAATTTTGAGACGATCGCTCTCCCCAATTATCTCTGTAAATCTGAAGGGCGATCGCTGTGAGGAGGCGTTGTCACGATCGAAACTTTAGCTGCGTCTATCTTGCCCTTTGCTTCAGCAACAGCCGTAGCAATCACCTCATCGCTCACGCCATGCCGCCGCAAACTCTCAACCAAATTCGATAGCTCAGAATCTTGATCAAAACGCTCAAGATCCGCCCGTAAACCCTGCCCGATGTAAGCTCGAATCAGAGGTTCATAGCCAGAAAAGCCAAGCTGAGGTGCAATGCGCTGTAAATCTTCCACAACATCCTCTGGAACACTCAACTGAATCGTCATCATTGGGCGATCCTGTCTCAATCGCTGCTTCAAATCATTGATCTTCATAGCGAATTCTCTCTGAGTTAGTTGCCAACCGTGCAGAAATGAGCCGAATTATATCTTCTCGAAGGACATACACCACATAAAGCAAGCGCCAATCTACAGTGACTCCTATGACAGCTTCTCGCTCCTCACCATCAATGTAGCCAGCGTCTTCGACTTGTAGAAACGGATCAAAAAATGTTTCGCAAGCTGTCTCAAAATTAACCCTGTGTTTGATGAAGTTTGACGATGCTTTATTGCTGTCCCATTCAAATTGAATCTTGTGTAAAGTGTAACTGACGTTCATGATCTTGCCTTACCTGCGCCAGAGCATCTTCTCCCGCAATGGTTTGAACGCTTCCATTTCTGACTTCATCCCGTCGCCGCTTTGCCTCCAAAATCCACGCGGTTTGAATTGCCAAATCAGTGTCAAATTCTAAGCTTTCTACCAGCTTCTCAGCCAAAAGCGCTCTGGATGCACTGGGTAGAGATAAGAGTTCTTCGGTGAGTTCTTTGATCGACTTCATGACCCCACAACCTCCTGAATTTTACTTGTAGTCTAACGTGCGCTGTCAGACATACCTATTTATGACTTCATCATACAGACCAGCATGGCTAAGATCTGGTCGATCGGGGGCAACGAATACTCGGTCAAGTCAGCCGTGATCGTCTGTTCTTCTAGTTTGAGAAACCTCCAAAGTGTGCCGCTGGTGATACTTCCATAGATTGTTGGAACCCCGCGATTTTTGGCTGCATTAAAGCGTTGAGCCGCAACCATTTCTGCAATACATTGTCCGATTCCAATTTTCAAATCTCCTTTTTTCGCCTCCACAATCACTAACACAGGAGCCTCGATTAGCATTTGTTCAGACGATTGACTCAGCAAAAAATCACAGGTGCCACTCAGCCCAATTTCGGGTGCAACTGTGAAATCTTCTCCCGAAAAAACGCTCACCTGTCGATCGAGGATTCGCCTGACTTCCACCAAAACAGGGCTAATGATTAGCTCCGATCGTGCCTTTTCTGACCCTGTTGCAACTGCTAATGGCAAACTTTCCTGCATAAACTCGACCAGATATGAACTGGGAGCGATCGGGTCAACTTTTGGCAAAAACCGCCCACCTTCAATGAGAGTAAGATTGAGTTCTTCTTTGGCTTTTCTCAGGGTAAAATCGCTGTAAGCCATCGCAGTTGATTCAATAATTGAGTATTTCTATTATCGTTGATTGCTCTGTAACAAGTTCAAATCATCCGCTTGACGGCCGCAGCTAATCCGTGTATTCTCACAAATTAAGGTTACTTTTCTGAAGAGATTAAGTAGCCCTAAACCGACCCAAAGCCTATTCGCTGACGCTATCCGAGACTGTAACCAGCAATCCCGGACAGCTAACCTCCCAAACTGATTTACCCAGTCTGGCGGCTAACGGAGTATTTTACCACTCCTCAAGTTGCCCTGATTTGTAATGTGTGCGGGGCGATCAAGTCTTGGGTCTGGGCGATCGTTTCCAAAGCAATTTTGAGCGATCGCCCGATTCCCCATTTTTAGGAGTAATTGCAATGAACCCTGAATCACTGCTCGGTTACCCGAAGGGAACTGCTTCGCAACGGGCTGCTTTGATTTGCCCCAATCCCTACGACTACGACCCTGCCTGGGAGCGCGTTTTGATGTTGTTAATTAGTTCTCCCGACGGCTTGAGCGACACGATTCGCAACTTACACGCTAGGGGATTTGCAGAAGCGGCTACTTGGAGTCGTCCTTTACCGATTCCCAATTCGCAAGAGGTGATGAGTGTGTTGTCAAAGAGAAGGATGAGGGATGAGGGATGAATAGTTTTCTCATCTGTCTCCGATGAGAGTTCTAAAAGTCAAAGTCCCTCACTCGTGGGGGATTTAGGGGGCTGTCTAGATTAACAACCGCAGCGAAAGGTTTCATCAAATTCACATTGTTTTACGACGGGTGGGTCATCTCTTCGGGGCGCACAAAGCGATCGAACTCCTCACCCGTCAAAAACTCTAGTGCAATACAAGCTTCGCGCAACGTAGAATTCTCTTGATAGGCTTTTTTGGCGACTTGGGCCGCTTTGTCGTAGCCAATTTTGGGATTCAATGCAGTCACTAGCATTAATGAATCGTTGAGAAACTGAGCAATGCGATCGCGATTCGGTTCGATACCCACAATCATGTGATCGGTGAACGAAGAACAAGCATCACAAAGAATGCGAACAGAATGCAAAAGGTTATGAATTAAGACAGGCTTGAATACATTTAGCTCAAAATTTCCTTGACTGCCTGCGAATCCAATGGTGGCATCATTTCCTAACACTTGCACACACACCATCGTCATCGCTTCGCACTGTGTCGGATTCACCTTTCCCGGCATAATTGAGGAACCGGGTTCGTTCGCAGGGAGAATCAATTCGCCCAGTCCACAGCGCGGCCCAGACCCCATCCAGCGCAAGTCGTTGGCGATCTTCATCAAGGCACAGGCTAACGTTTTGAGTGCGCCACTGGTGGATACGATCGCATCATGTCCCGCTAAGACCGCAAACTTATTGGGGGCGCTAACAAAGGGTAAGTGGGTGAGTTTCGCGATTTCTGCTGCTGATCGCGCTGCAAACTCAGGATGAGTATTCAACCCAGTGCCGACGGCGGTGCCTCCGATCGCCAGTTCATACAGTTCAGGCAAGTTTGCTTCGATGCGTCGAATTGCTTGATTTAACTGCGCCACATATCCAGAAAATTCCTGCCCCAATGTCAACGGAACGGCATCCATTAAGTGAGTTCGCCCAATTTTAACGATGTCATCATACGCCTGTGATTTATCTAACAACGCATCTCGCAATTTGACGATCATCGGAATTAATCGCTGAGTGATCGTCTCCACTGCCGCAATATGCATCGCTGTGGGGAACGTATCGTTAGAAGATTGAGATATATTAACGTGATCATTGGGATGAATCGGTTTTTTACTACCCAGTTCACCACCAGCAAGCTCGATCGCTCGATTAGAAATCACCTCATTGGCGTTCATATTTGTCTGAGTGCCGCTGCCCGTCTGCCAAATGCTCAATGGAAAATGATCGTCCAATTTCCCTGCGATCACTTCGTCGGCTGCTTGCGCGATCAAATCGACCTGCTCTTGAGCCAGTTTGTCTAAATCATGATTCACGATCGCCGCCGCCTTTTTGAGAATGCCAAACGCCCGAATCAACTCCCTCGGCATGACATCCTGACCGATCGCAAAATACATCAAAGAACGCTGCGTCTGTGCTCCCCAATAGCGATCGTTTGGCACAGCGATCGACCCCATACTATCCGTCTCATTCCGAGTTCCACTTGCCATTCGATTCATTCCTCACCCCTAATTACACAACTAAGCACTAAATTTAAGCACTAGAGTTTAGAAAGATTATTTTCCTGGCTTTAAATTCTCTAAACCCTGAGTGACCTTAGCTGATTCAATACGATCGCCCTGTTGAATCTTATCAACCACGTCCATTCCCTTCGTGACGTAGCCAAAAACTGAATATTGTCCATCTAAGAAGCTGCTGAGATCAGAGAGTGCGAAGTAGAACTGTGAAGATGCCGAGTCAAGTACCGATGTCCGTGCTACTCCAACTGCCCCACGAGTATGCTTCAGCACAGGGCTTGCAGGCTGCTCAAGTGGCTTGTTATAAACGAGTTGACTTGCATTTTCAGGCTTAATTTCTAAAGGAATGTGTCGCTCTTGCGATGTTTTCGGATCAATAAAGCCCCCCGTTCCCAACTGCTCTAATGGAAACTTTGGATTTTTGCTCTGAGGATCACCCCCCTGAACCACAAAAGGCTGCGGCTCTCGAACCACCCTATGAAACGATAATCCGTTGTAGACACCTCGTTGAACCAGATCGACGAAATTCCCGGCTGCGATTGGGGAGTTGGCTCCATCCACTTCGATCGTAATCGGTGATCCGTTCACAACCATCACAACAGTTGCCTTACCTTCTAAGCGAGGAAGGTTCGGAAATTGTCGATTTTTGGCATCTTGTGGAGCGGTTGGTTTGCTAGAAGCTTGTGCCGCTTTTGAGGGTGAAGGGGTTGGCTGAGGCGGATTTTTCTGAGTGGTTAACAGGTTGAACGCCCCAACGACTCCCACAACTCCCACACCTACTAATGAAAAAACTTTCCATTGAGTCCATGACTGTTTTGTTGGACGTTGTACTGTCTGCTCATTTTGTCGCGGTTCTTCTACCTGTTGCTTTTGAGATTCCTCTACCTCTCGCTGATGTAATCTCTCTGCCTGCTGCTGAGACTCTGCCTGTTTTGTTTGGAGAATTTGAGACGCTTCCTGCTCCTGCTGTCTCTCCGATTCAAGGCGTGCAGATCTTTCAGCTTCCATCTGGTGTAATAATCTCTCAGCTTCTTGTTGCTGTCGTTCTTCCTCTTGCTGCCTAACTTGCTCCCTCTCCCGTTCTCGTTCTCGTTCTCGCTCTAATTTCTCAGCTTCCCGTTGTTGACGCTCATACTCTCTCTGTTTTGGTGCAAGGACTTGCTCTTCAATGGGTGAAACATCCTCATCTCTCAGCTTCAAAACTTGCTGTAAGCGTTTTAATCCATTGCGATCGCTTTCCCGAATTGGATAATGCTGTTCACCTGCCTCGGTCAAAACCTGCTCATAGCGCTGTAGGTTTTCCTGATGCTGGTCATAAGGTGCCAAAACTTCGGCTTCGACCACTCCTCCCTCCAAAGCAGACAAACCTAAGCTGATTTGCAATGCGTCTAAGTAGCTGCGATTAATTCTGGAAATTTCTCCGTCCTCTTCACGGGCAATCTCTTCTACCTGCTTGCGATATTTCAGCTTTGGATCACCAATGGGTGCTTTTGACAAGCGAATCCTGTAGCCCTCTTCAACAGGATAGAATTTTGGAGTCATGGCTGGAGCTGCTTCCTGCACTTTGCGACTCGCATAATCATGCAGTTCATCGACTGAAATCCAACCATCCTCATCCTGATCTGCCGCTCCCTTGCCAATTCCCTCTACCAAGTAACGGGTATAAACAGAAAGATCTACTCCTTCCTGCTCGAACGAGTATTGAGTAGACGTAGAAGAGGTCAGAATCGCCCGTCCCTTCCCGCCTAGCTGAGTTTTGAGATCGATCGTGCCGTCGTCTTTGAGGGTTAACCCTTGCGCGATCGCTCCACTAAAACAACAGTCTAGAATAATCACCTGTCGCTGCGAGCGACTCTCGTTCATGCTCTCATGCAGCGCACTTGCAGAAACGGCGGTCGGCTTGATTAGTCTGCCACGATCCTTGCTGGTTTCACGAGTGGCTAAGTAAAGCTTGCCGCTATCGTCCTTTACGCCGTGTCCGGAAAAGTAGAACAGCAGCAAATCATCTTTTTGACGATCGGCAAACAGCGTATAAATGGCTCGCTCCATCTGTTGACGTTGCGGATCAATTAGCACAGTGACATCTACTGCTGCAAACCCTCCCATCTCTGGTTGGATCAAAACTTGCCTCAGTGCCTCTACATCTCTGGAGGCGCAGGGCAAGGCGGCTAATCCCGGTTCATATTCACTGACCCCAATCAGTAGCCCAAATTTAGCCATATGCTTTTGTTACACTTTTTTCTGATCTTTCCCTGATAGCGACTAGTCAACCGTTGCTTTCATGCTTCGCGCTTGTCAACAACTATACGCCGATCGTCAATTTCCACCAGTTCAGCGTTCCGCCATCATTCGGAATTGCATCTACGATTTTTAACTGCCAGCGTCCCTGAGTCTGTTGTCCTAAAAACTTTCTCAGCGTTGACGTGGTTTGCATTGTGTAGATCGTTTGTAGTTTTGTTCTGCGTCCCAGCGTTCTCCCTTGTAGTGTGACTGACGTTCCCACAGGTGAGATTAGAGTGACCGAAATATCTCCCAAATACGTGTGATCAATGTCTACCGCAACCTGTATTTCTCGTAAAGCTGCCGTATCACCGACTTGAATCACACTCACAATTCCTTGAGCATTGTTATCAGGAATCACGACGCTGGTTGTATTTTGAAGCTGAAGCGATCGCGTCGAAGCCGTCAACATCGATCGTCTCTGAGTCGCAGCCTGCACCGCTTTTGCAGCATTCACCTTGCCATACCCAAACCAATCAGAACGTCCTCCCGCCTCATAAGTCCCTTTGCGTAACCCAAACTGCGGATCGGGGTCAGCATCGACAATTTTATCCGCCGTCTGCTGAAGGATTTGTCGCACTTCTTGAGCCGTCAGATCAGAATTTGCCGACAGCACCAGGGCTGCCACTCCAGCCACCAACGGACAAGCGCTCGAAGTCCCGCCAAAATCAGAGGTGAAATTGGTTTGATCGTAGCCGTCTGCGTTGGTGCGATCGGTCGTAAACACCCCCAATCCTCGCAGCGAACTTCTGACCTCTGGTGGCGTGTAGACATAGCCCAAATCAGGCAAGCCAACTCCCGGCGGCGCATTGTTGCTGGGCCCACAGATAGAAACATCTGGCCCCCAATTGCTGTAGGCTGCTTTCTTACCCAAACTGGTCGAAGCAGACACGGTAATCACATCAGGATGAACGGTAAATCCGCCTAACCATTTTGTATTTCCAGTGAGTGCATTGTTTTGCCAACCTGATTCATTGATCGTTCCGCTGGTTGGTCGGTTTGCATTCCCCGCAGCGAATAAGATTACGCATCCTTTCCCATTCCGTCCTTCGGTTGCAGCGCGTGTAATCGCAGCTCGTTGTCGCAGTGAAAGCGGGTAATAGACGGCGCTCGGCCCCCAGCTACAAGAAATGACCGATGCGCCTTTGGTGACCGCCCAATCAAACAGCGCCTCGATCGTTTCATCATCCAAAAAGCCTGTGGTTTTGATGGGCATTAGCGCACAACCGGGAGCCGCCCCCACTGTGCCAAATCCGTTTTCTTCGGCAACCGCAACCCCTGCACAAGAAGTCCCGTGATTTTCATCCGTTTCGTCAGGGAGCGGGAGGAAGGTGTCTTCCTTAAAGTTTCTGGGCGCGACGATTTTGCCGACTCCTTGAAAGTCAGGATGGTTTAGATCAACGCCATCGTCCATCACCGCGACGACGATCGAACGGCTTCCCCGCGTGGTTTCCCAGGCTTGTTCGGCAAACACATGAGAATTGGCGGCTAACTCCTGACCGCCTGTGTGGTTGAGATGCCATTGTTTGGGGTAGAGCGGATCTTTGGGACGATAGTGCGCCTGACTTTGCACAATCACATTCGGCTCTGCGGTGAGAACTTCTGTTTTGGCGATTAATCGATTGGCAATTTTGACCGGATTTTCGGTCGCGTTGGTGGTCAGTTGAAAGACAAACGTATTGGGAATTCCAGCGATCGCTTTCCCTTGTTGCAGTCCTAACTCGGTGGCGATCGCTGCAATCGTTTCGGCTTTTACAGAGGGCGCAAATTGAATTGTGATCTCATTCGTCAGGTAAATACGCGAACCGGGATTGTCTTTAATTTGATAAATATTGCTGGCATAATCGACCGCATCCGATCCGCGCACCTCTTTTAACACCTGATCTTTTTGAGTGGGATTGACGACAAACTCCGTCAACTGCGGCGGGCCGGCTTGGGCATCGATTTCAGCGGGAATGTTTTTGGCTAAATCTTCAACCTGTTGCTGAGATTTGGCCTGGACTGCAAAGCGATCGTTCACCTTTTCGATCACCAACTCTTCGCCCCCGCGCTGAAGAATCTTGCCCCGACTCTCTTCGGCAACACTGGCATTTGCGGGAGGTTCGATCGGTGGATTGGTCATAGCAGTCCCTTCCTTTAAGCGTCTGATGCCTGGTGACTACGCAGCCCAAACGACAGGCTACGGAACTAATCACCTTAAGTTTATCGGACTTGTGCCACAATGCTCGATCGCGCTCCCCTCTAAACTCTTCCAAAAATGGGAAACAATAGACCTCCTGCATGAATAGAATTTTCGATGTCACCTGCTGCTTAGGTCTTGCTCCGTTTGGGTCGGCTTGTGCCCCCTAAATCCCCCATTCTGGGGGACTTTGAAACCGCAAGTCTTGGCTCAAAGTCCCTCACTTGTGGGGGATTTGGGGGGCGTTTCCGGCTTCGCGCAGGAGGTCTAATAAGCATTCTAAATTGCTTGCGTTCTCTTGAATCAAGCAGCAGGTTTCCAGGTGCCGTGGAATCCGAGAGGAATCACTTCTGGCAATGCTAAACGACAGACGGGAGAATCATCCAGGCGATCGCTATCAAAGATCCAAACCTCACTGCGATCGCGATCTCCATCATAGACAATGGTGAGAATCCAGCCGCGATCGAGATCTTCAGAATCGGGGGCGTAAATTGGCTCCGTTGGATAGTGATTGTCTCCCAAATTGGCTTCGACTAACGCTCCCGTGGATTGATCGAAACGAGCGATCGCTCCAAACACTTCTTGCCTCAAATCTGCCCCCAACCGATGAATCGATAAGTAGGTGTATCGTGCAGGCTGACCGACTTCTTGAGGCTTGACAATGGGGAATTCGCAGGGACGATCGAGCAGTTCAGTGATCTCCAGCACTGTTGCAGAGTGTGGATTAATTCGGATTTGCCAGAGTGTTGGTTTTGCGATTGTTTGAATCTCACCTGTAGCAATCTCTTTTAGATACTGATTTGTATTAAAGTCAGCATACTTCACCACGCTCACAACAGCGTTTCCATCTGTATCCAAATAACCGTTGCCAAAGTGCCATTGATACCACGGGGCTGTTTCACCTTGACTGACGACTTTTAGCGTGTCGCGATCGACCACAAGGATCTGAGTTCCCCGCTCTGGCTGCCACGAAAACGCATCACTAAAGCTTTTTAATCGAGCCAGTACGGGCAGAGGATTTAGGCGAGTGGGCGGCACAAAAAAGATGAGATACTTCCCAGCCATCACAAAGTCATGCAGTAAAGGATATCCCTCTAAAGCGGTACTGCTTCTTTGTTTTAGCGTTCCGTTTGCGCTGATGCGATAGAGATTTAGGGTGGCTGTTTTGCCAAAACTCACGCCAAAATTGTAGATGTCTCCTGTTTGAGGGTCGCGTTTGGGATGGGCAGAAAACGGCAGCGATTTGGGCAAACCTCCCAGATCATCAAAGCCGCGAGTTTCCAGAGTTTCTAAATCCAGCCCATAGGGATGTCCACCTTCCCAGAGGGCGAGGAGGCGATCGGGCAGCGCCAACACAGACGTATTTCCAGCATTCTTAGTAGCCTTAAACCGATCCCAAATCGCCCCCGGCGGCATCATGCCATAGCCACCATAGATAAACCGTCCCGCCCGTTCTTCTTCCTGAAATTCTACACTCTGCACATAGCGATAAACGCCCGTCGCACCCGCCGCCCTAAAATGAACGCCCAACACCGCCCCATCGCCATCAAACCAATGTCCTACAGGCTGTCCGCCCCGCTCTAACCGCCCCGGCCCATTGCGATAAAGTGATCCTTGTAAGCCCGATGGAATGGCCCCAGACAAAATCGCCAAAGGAGTCGGCTCAAATCCGGTTGCCGTGTGTAAAATTGCCTTTGCCCAAGTCTTCTTAGTCAGGGAACTGGTCACGATCGTCTCCTAAATCAGTCTTCTAGTCTAGCGTGGGCCTTTGACGTTAAACTTTTGTCTCTCGTCCAACATCTAAGGTCTCTTGTCTAATGAAAAATTAATGGAATTTGTAGATTGCGCGATCGCCCTTGGTAGTAATTTAGGCGACTCTCAACTGATTTTAGACGCTGCGCTAGAAAGGCTCGATTGCAGCATGGGGATCAAAGTCGAAACGCGATCGCATTGGTATCAAACCAAAGCCGTCACCCTGCCAGACAGTCCCCCTCAGCCCGACTACCTTAACGGCTGCGCCCTGCTCAAAACTACGCTCACCCCCGATCAACTGCTACAAACCCTGCTCAGTATCGAAACTCAATTTGGACGCATCCGCCAAGAACAATGGGGGCCTCGGACACTTGACTTAGACCTGCTCCTGTTTAATGATGTAATCCTGAACACGGCTCATCTAAAAATCCCGCATCCCAGAATGTCCGATCGCGCCTTTGTGCTGGTTCCCTTAGCCGAAATTGCCCCCGACTGGATCGAACCCGTTTCTGGAAGAGCGATCGCCCAACTCGCCCAAATGTTAGACCCCTCTGACCTCAAAAAACTTACCTAACCCACTCTTTTTTCATCCCTCCTCCCTCCTCCCTCCTCCCTTCCTCTCCCCCTTAAACCCCTCACCCCCCTTACCACATGCCCCTGGGTTCAGAACCTCCTCAACTCCTGAAACAGCGCCTTTCCTATAAGGGTCGCAAGTTCAACTTTGAAGTGAATCGGCTCCGGTTACCCAATCGTGCAGAGGGTGACTGGGAATGTATTCGTCATCCGGGAGGCGCGCTTGCAGTGCCCATTACGCCTGACGGTAAGCTAGTTTTGACCCGGCAGTATCGCTTTACTGTACAGGGTCGTTTGTTAGAATTTCCAGCGGGAACCGTTGAGCCAGGAGAAGATCCGCTAGAGACGATCGAGCGCGAAATCCAGGAAGAAATCGGCTACAAAGCAAGCCAGTGGAAGAAGCTAGGCGAATTTTTTCTCGCACCTGGCTACTCAGATGAAGTGATCTACGCATTTTTGGCAACCGATTTAGAATTGCTAGAAAATCCACCCAACCAAGACGACGACGAAGACATTGAAACCGTTTTGATGACACTTCAAGAAGTCGAAAAAGCAATCCAGGAAGGCACAATCTCAGACGCAAAATCGATCTGTAGCTTGATGCTGGCCCGGCCCTTGTTGGAGGGGGTTTAGACGTTGGACTTTGGAGAAGGGTTGATAATTTTGATCTAGAGGATGCGAAACAGTCGAAAAATTAGGACTTGGCAGTAGTGGGATCTTCTAGATCCCCGCTTTACTGAGGCTACGGTGTACACATAGGTCGTTGATTGTCTCCGTTTCAGTCGGCTGCTGCCCCCTAAATCTCTGAGAAGCTTTAAACTCCTGAGAAGTTTTTGCCTTCTAGAAGCCTTTCTTTCTCAAAGTCCCCCATTTTGAGGGATTGGGGGGCAAAGCATCTCGGCGCTACACAGATCGATCGACTTGTGCACACGATCGCCTTGCTCAGGAATGAGAATTGAATAATATCGGATTTTGTAGGGTGTGTTGAGCCACGCAAGACGCACCGATTGCAACCGTTGGCGGTGCCTTTCTCTATCGCTCAACACACCCTACGCAATGGTCGGTTTTATTAAATCCACAATTATCACAATTATGAGGTGTTGGGGGAGGTCGAAGATCGGTTGTAATAACAAATTGATTTGGTTTGGTATGAGACTTTAAGAGGATTAATCAACCTCATCAAAAAGTCTAAGATCTAAAGTCCCAGTTCAAGGTTTAATGTCTTCTCTATGTCTGATCTAATCTTGTTTTGGCACCGTCGGGATCTGCGAACTTCTGACAATATTGGGTTGGCTACTGCGCGTCAACAGAGTACCAAAGTGGTAGGCGTTTTTTGTCTTGATCCCAGCCTGTTGATCGATGTTGCGCCTGCGCGAGTCACTTATCTGATCGGCAGTTTGCAGTCACTTCAACAACGGTATGCCGAAGCAGGCAGCCAACTTCTGATCTTGCAGGATGACCCTCGAAAAGGCTTGCCCCGACTAGCCAACACGCTCAACGCCAAAGCCGTCTTCTTTAACTATGATGTAGAGCCTTACGCCCGCGATCGCGATCGCACCGTCATTCAGTCCCTCAATCAGACCAGCATCGAAGTCAAAACATTTTGGGATCAACTCCTCCACTCGCCCGAAGACATCAAGTCGGGATCGGGAGAGCCTTACACTGTTTACAGTCCCTTTTGGCGAAACTGGAACAGCAAACCCAAAGCAGCCCCCGCCCCTGATCTCGCAAACGCAGAAGGTCTGACAGAGCCGGAAATCGAGGTTGCAAAACAAGCCGGAACGATCGCCCTTCCAAGCGCCAAGGATCTCGGTTTTGTGTGGGACAATCCACTGATGCTGCAACCCGGAGAACAGGCAGCTAAAGATCGACTAGAAGAATTTACGCGATCGGCGATTAATGAATATCAAGAACAGCGCAACTTTCCGGCTAATCCGGGGACTTCGATCCTGAGTGCTGCATTGAAGTTTGGGGTAATTGGGGTGCGATCGGTCTGGGCGGCAACGATCAACGCAATGGAGCAAAGCCGCAGTGATGAAACGCAAGCCAGCATTCAAACTTGGCGGCAAGAGATCGCTTGGAGAGAGTTTTATCAGGATGTCATGTATCACTTCCCAGAGTTGGCGGAGGGTGCCTATCGCAAGGTGCTAAAGACCTTTCCCTGGGAGAACAATGAGGATTATTTTCAGGCGTGGTGTGAGGGGATGACGGGGTATCCGATCGTCGATGCTGCGATGCGTCAAATGAATGAAACCGCCTGGATGCACAACCGTTGCCGAATGATCGTAGCCAGCTTTTTGACGAAGGATTTGCTGGTTGATTTTCGATTGGGTGAAAAGTACTTTATGGAAAGGCTCTACGATGGGGATCTGTCTGCCAATAATGGTGGCTGGCAATGGAGTGCATCCAGCGGCATGGATCCAAAACCATTGCGGATTTTTAACCCTGCGAGTCAAGCCAAGAAATTTGACCCTGATGCAGAATACATTCGCAAATGGTTACCAGAGCTTCGCAGTGTGGATACGAAAGATCTCATTTCTGGAACGATTTCGGAATACGATCGCAATCGCTGCAACTATCCCGCGCCGATCGTCGATCACAACCAACAACAACGCCACTTTAAACAACAATATCAACAGCAAAGAGAACTCACAGGCGACAAATCAGAAGTTAGCTAATCGTGTCGGGGTCAATGCCAAGCGATCGTAAGTATTCAGCCAGTTGATTTGAACGGTTAGCGGCTTGAGAAGCCTGTTCAGCCAGTTGTTCTGCTCGTTCTTGGGGAGTCGGCACTAGATTTCCGTCTGCGGTAAAGTAGCGAAGTTGGCGGTTTTCGATTCCTAAAAAGAGGTCTAACTCTTGGCTCCAAAGCCAATTATTCTGACCGGGTGCAATGGGTTGATACTGATGCCCCACTAACCGAAATCCGGCAAACTCCAAACTCTCTGGTGAAAACCAAAAGTATTCTGGAGTCCGAAAGCGATCTTGGTAAAGCGTCTTCTTGAGATTGCGATCGGTATCAGCAGTAGAAATAGACAACAACTCGATAATCAAGTTGGGATATTTGCCGTCTTCCTCCCAGGTGACCCAAGAGTTGCGCGGCACTTTGGCAGTTTGCTTGACCAGAAAGAAGTCTGGCCCGCGAAAGTCCCGGTTTCTCAACTGCTGACGACTGAAATAAATCGTGAGATTGGCACCGATAAAAAAGTCCGTACGATCGCGCCACAAAAACTCTAGACAAGCCACCAACAGAGCAAGCTGCGTATAGTGCAAAGAACTTTCCATCTCTGGCTCATCGCTCAACAGTTGAGTTGCGTCAGGCATCAGAGCCTCTAGTTGTTGCGCTGTCAGATTCATAAGACGTTTCCTGGCAACGGGTTGATTTCTAGGTTGACTTCTATTATCAACGATCGCGTCAAAACAATGTCGTTGCGGTCATGGCCAACAATTCAGAAAAGCGATCAATATTACAATTTTTCAAGTTTATCAACTGAGCGATCGACTTCGTTGATCATTACTGTTATCTGGATCAAGGGGAAACAACTATGTGGCACCGTTTGAGCATTGTCTTATTCGCTGGCTTAGTGAGCGTATTCTCAATTCTTTTACCGATGAAACCTGTGCAGGCGGCGACTTGTGAGTTGTCTGCGATCGTTTGGGAAGGCTACACCGATTCATCATTTACTAAAGAATTTGCGGAAAAAACAGGCTGCACGATCAAAGCCACTTATGCCGGGTCGAGCGATGAAATGTTTGCCAAATTTCGCACCGGAAAAGGACGCACCTATGATCTGATTTCGGCTTCGGGAGACATTACTCAACGGTTGTACAAAGCGGGTTTGGTGCAAGCGATCGACACAGCTAAATTGCAAAACTACAGCACTGTATTTGACTCATTTCAAGGTGGAAAGTGGAATACCTTTGACGGAAAACCTTATGGTGTAACCTTTGCCTGGGGGCCGAATGTTTTGCTTTACAACACTGAGAAAGTCAAGTCTGCACCTCAATCCTGGGATGTACTGTTTGATCCCAAGTATGCCGGAAAAATCTCACTGCCCGACAACCCGATGACGATCGCTGACGTTGCATTATGGTTGGGCAAAGACGATCCCTACAATCTCACCGACGCAGATCTGGCAGACGTGAAAGCAAAACTGTTGGAACTACGGCCCAATGTCCGCAAATTTTGGACAACGGCTGGCGAATTGGCAAACCTATTTCAATCGGGTGAAATTGTCCTAGCTCATGCCTGGCCGTTGACCTACACACAACTCAAATCTGAAGGGTTCCCGATCGCTTCTGTCACGCCCAAAGGCAAGCTCACCGGATGGACAGATTCGTGGATGATTTCCAAAAATTCTCGCAACTCAGACGCAGCTTATCAGTGGGTTGACTTCATCCTGAGCGAAGACGGCCAAAAAGGCGTAATGGATGTCACAGGCTATTCGGGTGCAACTGAATTAGGAGTCAAAGCCGTGGGCGCAAAACGAGCCAAAGAATTGTTTATGGATGACCTGTCTCTACACCAGCAAATTAAGATGTGGCAAAACGTCCCCAACTACGATCGCTGGGTACAAGTCTGGAATGAAATTCGCAGCTAAGGATTGTGAATCAAATAAGAATCAATTCGCGGCTATCAGACCGAAGTCCACCTCCGTGGACTAGCTGTTAGAATCACCTCGTTAGTGTGCGAAGATGCACTTTGTTCTTTTAGCATCTAAATGACAGCAATCAATAATCCATTACAAAAGCGTCGTCAATCTCAATCGTTAGGATTGTATGCAACGTTAATTCCGCCGTTACTTTGGATGTCACTGTTGTATTTCATTCCGATCGCACTCCTCATCTCTTACAGCATTTGGAGATTGGAGTCTTACGATGTGGTGAAAGAATTCAGTTTTGCAAACTTTCAGGCGATTTTTAGCAATCCTTCTTATCGATCGGTGATCATTCGTACCGTCTGGACTGCCTTGAGTGTCACCCTGATCGATATTGTAATCGCCCTGCCGTTGGGTTACTTTGTGGCGAAGTATAGCGATCGCTATCGAAGTCTGCTCACGATTCTGGTCATTCTACCCTTGTGGTCAAGCTATCTCGTCCGAGTCTTCGCCTGGAAAATTATCCTCGGCTACAACGGCATTCTCAATACGGCGCTGTTGTCGATCGGACTGCTCAAAGAACCCAGTCAACTTTTTCTATACAATCAGTTTTCGACGACTTTAACGTTTGTGCATGTTTGGTTACCCTTTATGATTTTGCCAATCATCACAGCATTTGAGCGGTTACCCAACGACCTTCTCGAAGCGTCTGCCGATCTGAATGCGCCTCCGTTCACTACTTTTCGTCGGGTGATTCTTCCGCTCGTTGCACCTGGGATTCTGGCAGGCTCCATTAATGTATTCTCTCTGACGATGGGAGATTTTATTACACCGAGTTTAGTTGGCAGCTCTAGCGGCATCCTGTTAGGAAACATTATTGCGTCTCAGTTTGGTGTCGCTTACAATTTTCCGTTGGGTGCAGCGTTTGCTTTGATTGTGATGTTGATTGTGTTTAGCGGATTGGCGATCGTTCTCAAACAAGGAGCGCTAGAAAATTGACTCTAACACCGAGAACTCAGCGCAGACCGTGGTTTTTGGGAATCTGGACAATATTGGTTTTTGCCTTTTTGTATCTGCCGATCGCTGTTCTGATTCTCATGAGTTTCAACGACTCCAAAATTCTGTCTCTGCCGTTTCGAGGATTCACGCTGGACTGGTACGATCGCGCTTACCATGACACGGCTCTCCAACTGGCGCTGATCAATTCTCTCAAAGTGGCAACAATGGCGACGGCGATCGCCACAACGTTAGGATTATTAGCTGCATTTGCAATTTATCGCTATCAATTTTTTGGTAAAAATGCCTTTCGGATTGCGATTAATTTACCGATTTTGCTGCCTGGAGTGGTGACTGGGGTAGCGATGCTGGCGTATCTTTCTGATTTGGGATTTGAACTTTCGCTCTGGACGGTGATTTTGGGTCATGCGGTGTTTGGTTTACCTGTCGCCCTTGGCTCGATTTTTACCCGCCTGAGTCAGTTTCCCCGCAGTCTCGAAGAAGCCGCTTACGATTTAGGCGCAAAGCCAGCACAGGTCTTTACTGGAGTCATTCTTCCTTATATTCGTAGCGCTTTGATCGCAGGTGCTTTATTAGCGTTCACGCTCTCATTTGATGAAGTGATCGTTACCATATTTCTGACCGGACGCGAAAACACGTTGCCAATGGAAATTTGGGGACGACTGCGAACGAATATCACGCCAGAAATTGCAGCGATCGCTACTCTGATTTTGCTGGCCAGTACAATGCTGGTGTTGATGAGTCAGAGGCTGGGAGGGATGAGGGATGAGGGATGAAACATGAAAGATAGTGTGGTTTATTTGGAGTCGGTGAGTAAGGTTTATCCGACGGCGAAGGGGGAGGTGTATGCGGTTCAGGATGTGACGATCGACGTGCGGGCGGGGGAGTTTTTTTCGCTGTTGGGGTCGAGTGGATCGGGCAAAACAACGACACTGCGCTTGATTGGGGGATTCGATATTCCTGAATATGGGCGCGTGTTTGTCGGGGGAGAAGAGGTGACGATGCGGCCGCCCTATCGCCGGGATGTTCACACGGTTTTTCAAAGCTATGCGCTCTTTCCGCATCTGACGGTGGCTGAGAATATTGCATATCCACTGACGATCGCCAACGTTTCTAAAAGTGACATTGCGCCTCGGATTCAAGAATCGCTGAAACGATTTCGGATTGACGAATTGGGCGATCGTCGTCCTGCTCAACTTTCGGGCGGTCAACAGCAGCGAGTTGCGCTGGCGCGTGCCCTGATCAGTCAGCCAAAAGTGCTTTTACTCGATGAGCCATTGTCTGCACTGGATGCCAAAATTCGGGAAGAGGTGCGCCAAGAACTGCGAGAATTGCAGCGTCAAACTAACCTCACATTCATCTACGTCACTCACGATCAGGAAGAAGCGCTGGCACTGTCCGATCGCATTGCCGTCATGCACAAGGGCCAAATTCAACAACTTGGTACACCCAAAGAAATCTACGATCGACCCAATTCTCTATTTGTCGCGCAGTTTATCGGCAAGGCTAGTTTTCTTCAAGGTCGCGTTCTCGAAGTCACGAATGACGATTGTCGTGTGAGTGTGAATGGGGCAACGATCGAGGCGATTTCGCCCAACAATTCCGTTCAAATCGGGGATAAAGTGACGCTGATGATTCGTCCAGAACGGCTGCAAGTCAATCATTTAGGTACAGCGGACAACCAGATAGCGGGCAAAATTCAGACGGTTACTTATATCGGTCAACTGCTGCAATCTCAGATGGAAACGGCGATCGGTTCACTCACGGTAACTCAACTCTGTAACGGGCGGGGCGACCAATCTGGACAAACCCTCTCCTGGAATGCTCAAGACTGCATTGTGATCAAAACCTAGCTTGACGTTGAATCTACAGTGCTATTCATCCTGACCGATCGCTTGTCCCGCAATCCAAGCCGTCGTCCAAGCGCTCTGAAAGTTAAAGCCTCCCGTCACGCCGTCAATGTCTAGAATTTCACCCGCCAAATAAAGACCAGGGCAACAGCGACTTTCCATTGTTTTGAAGTTAACTTCTTTGAGATTTACGCCGCCACAGGTCACGAATTCCTCCTTAAAAACGCCTTTGCCGTTGACTTTATACTGTCCTTGAGTGAGTTCCTGGATCAACAGATTTAGCGTTTTGTTAGAAAGTTCCGCCCAGCGAGTTTGCTTTTGGATGCCGACAGAATTGGTCAGACGCTCCCAGAGACGACGCGGCAAAATGACAGGACAACTAGAAGCGATCGCTCGTTGGGGCAGTTGTGATTTCACCGCTAATAGCTGTTGTCGAAGTGCTTCAGGATTTTGCTGGGGGAGCCAATTGATCGTCAGCGTCGCTTGATAGTGATCTTCATGTAAGGCTCTTGCACCCCAGGCAGATAGCTTCAAAACGGCGGGCCCACTCAAGCCCCAGTGCGTCACCAACAATGCGCCCGTCTGTTCTAACTTGCTGTCACCCACTTGTAAACGCAACCGTACCGGATCGACCGCAATTCCGGGCAATTCTTGTAGTCGATCGTCCTCAACGTTGAACGTAAACAGTGAGGGAACGGGAGATTCAATAGTATGTCCCAGAGATCGCGCGAATTCGTAGCCTTGAGGACTGCTGCCTGTTGCCAAAATCACTCGATCGGCGGTCAACACTTCCCCTGATCGCAGTTCAATCTTAAAGCCGTCGTCTTTCTTCTCAACCGACTTCACGCCTGCACCGACGCAGAGATTTACCCCGGCATCGTGAGCTTGCTCGATTAAACAATTGGCGATCGTTTCTGAATTGTCCGTCGTTGGAAACATGCGTCCATCAGGTTCGGTTTTGAGTTTGACCTGGCGATCGGTAAACCACTCCACCGTATCCTTGGCTTGAAACTGGCTAAACGCTCCCCGCAAAGCCTTGCCGCCTCTAGGATAATGCTGAACTAGAATTGCCGGATCAAAACAAGCATGAGTCACATTACAGCGTCCGCCCCCCGAAATCCGCACTTTGGCCAGAGGTTGACGACCCGCTTCGAGTAGAGTGACTTGAGCGTGAGGGTGCTTTTGAGCCGCGCAGATTGCACCAAAGAAACCAGCCGCACCGCCGCCGATCGTCACGACTTTGAGAGATTGAAGAGACAAAGGAATTTGTTGAATAAAGTTTGAACCTGGATTGTGACACCCGACTCCGATCGTCAGCAACTCTTTAGAGAACTTCTTTAGAGAACTTTGCACAGATCAGATTCCCCTAACTCCGTTAAAAAGGGAACCAGACTTTTATTTTCTCCTCTTTTAAGGCTGCTGTGTACATACAAGTCCTTGCCGCTTCGTTTCAAGCGGCTTTAGCCCCCTAAATCCCCCATGCTGGGGGACTTTGACAAAGAAAAGATTTCCAAAGTTCAAAGCCATGACGACGGCTCAAAGTCCCCCATTTTTGGGGGATTTAGGGGGCAAAGGATCTCAGCAATGACCGATCGATCTACTTGTGTGTACACGGCAGCTTTTAAGGGGGGTTAGGAGGGATCAAAAGACAGCCAGCTTCATGAAGAATTGGTATCCACAACCATTCGTACTCTAACAGATCTCCTTATTCAAGGGGCTAAAGATATTTGAATGATTATTTTGAATGATCTGCGATCGAGAAACGAGTTGATTCAATTGATGATGGTGAGTGAATATCACTGGCTTAAGAACAATTACTCATGGTCATTGGTTTAGAAGAGTAGAGCCTTCATCCTTCATTTTCATCATTTATTGCAGGCGCGATCGTCCCAAAGTTGTAATGTACAAAACAGCTTCATCTGGAGGAATGCCCAATACCTCGTTTACCTGGTCATCAAAAAAACCAGCAATGCCACTGACTCCCAAACCGAGTTGGATTGCACCCAGATTGAGCCGTTGTCCCAGGTGTCCAGCATCCATATGCAGGTAGCGGTAAGCCCGATCGCCATATTGTTCGATCGCCCTTTGCAAATCGGCTGTGTGAAACAAAACCGCCCCAGCATCGCGTCCCAAATCCTGGCTCAGACAGAGATAATGTAGCTCTCGGCGAAAGTTTTTAAATCGAATCTGACGCAGTTCTTGCGCTCTCGGAGCGTAGTAATAACAGCCTTCTTCTAGCCCATCGACCGAAGAGACTGCAATAAAGGTTTCGACCAAACTTAGATCAAAGTAGTCGGGCGATCCATCTAAATCCTGGTCAATGTAGTGTTGGGGTTGATACGTGAAGTCAAGCAGCGCATTTAACTCTTCTAAGGTTAGGGATTGGCCACTGTAGCCACGGGTCGATCGTCGCTTTAAGATTGCTTGTTCTAAATTTTCTAGCTGGCTGCCCCAGGCGATCGCGGGTGACGCGGTAGAGACTTTTAGACAAAACGGAAAGTTGTACTTATCCGATCGTTCGCCAACTGTGGGGGGCAGCTTCCAGTTAACTTTGGCAGCAGGGTCAGAAGGAATCTGGGTGATGTGATGCAGATAGTGCAGCAGTTCACCATCGGCAATTTTGGGATAGTCTCGCTGAGTTGTCGCAGGAAGCGCAGTCCGCGTCAGGGGCAAATTTTGGTTAACTTCTCGCAAATCGGCTAAAGGCATGACGGCGATCGCACCTTCCTGATCCGCATCCAGATACAGCAATTGATTGACTGCCTCATCTGCAAATCCGCCAATCAAATGGGGGCGAAAATCATTCAGGGCGCTGGCGAGTTCTAAATTGCCCAAAAGGTGGCCAGAGTCCAAGAAAATTCGACGGTAGGCCCGATCCTGATAACGCCATGCCGATCGAAAAAACACGGCTGTCACCACGATCGCCAACTGTGTCCCTTCGAGGGTCGGATTCCAAAAGCAGGCAGATTGAAGCGTCGTCCAAATATCACTTTCCCAAAATCGCAGGAGAGAATGAGTGTTTGCCTGATAGTGATACAGCCCAGCCGGGAGCAGCGGAGTCCCACGAGAGAGGAGGTAAATTTCTGCGGGGTAGAGTCCTCCAGCCGAAGGAGACGATCGCAAATAGTGAGGGTCGCCCCCCGTGGGAATCATGCCCGTGATGCCATAGCTACAAAACAGCAGATGTGACAGTCTGCGCCACCAGGTTTTGACCGCATCTTGAGCAAACGCATTGGGGTCTTGTCTCAAAAAAGGTTTGAGGTCTAGAGGGGTGCCCAGTTTGTAATCCTTAAAAGGAACGGGCTGCTGGCTCCAATCGAGGGGCTTACTTTTGACTTTAATCGTCTCAGGATTGTATTTTGTGCGCTCGTGGTAGTGTTGAGCGATCGATCCAGGAAGATCTGACATAGGACTCTAAGGAAGGGCTGCGGCTATCTCTGATCTTGACATGGAAAGGGATGAAAGAGGGATGAGGGATGAGGGATGAAGGATAAGGGATGAAGGATGAGGGATGAAAAAGTTACAGTATTGCTCGATCTCAGTATGAATCGTTCTCACGCCAATCAGCACAGCTCAGATCACGATCGTTCAGCCTCGGTGCCAATCAACAAACTTATCTAATTTGGCAAACCATGATCAACGTACAGGAGCCTCAAACGTAAATTCTTTAACAAGAGAAAAGCTAACACATTTTTTGGAGCAGCTTAGATTTCTTGACAAAGGACTATCAGATCAAGACTTTGGACATCCCTCATCCCTCATCCCTCATCCCTCATGCCTTCAATCTTTCTCACCTGAAATGATATGTACGTCTATGTTCTTGAGAGATTTGAGCAGCTGTTGAGTTAATGAACCATGTAATAGATTTTTCCACCACGATCGCTGACTTTCGCCAATGACAATTTGGGTGATTCGATAGTCTCTAGCGATGTCTGCGATCGCTTTTGCTTTGTTATGTCCTGCAACCCGAATGAATTCTCCTTCAAACTCTCGGCAGAGGCGCTCACAAGTTTCAATATGCAGGCTCTCTACTTTGTTGAGAAAGCGATCGGGATCATCAACAAACAAACAATAGAAGGGCGCATGCATATAGCCAGCAATTCGGGAGCCACGTCGAACCAGTTGGAGAGCATTGGGATAAGTTGAGACACAAACCAAAACTCGTTCGCGGACATTGCAATAAGGGGCTTTGTGAGTTGAGTTTTCGACTCCGATCGCGTCTTCTTCTACGTTGTCGGCCAGTTCTCGTAGGGCCAGTTCTCGTAGGGCAATCAGATTGCGTCGTTGAAAGAAGTTTTGTAGAGACTGATCGATCTTTTCGGGAGCGTAGATTTTGCCGTCTTTGAGGCGCTCTTCTAACGTTTCTGGCGTGACATCGACGACGACGACTTCATCCGCTTCATCGAGCAGGCGATCGGGAATCCGTTCTCTCACAACCACGCCTGTAATGCGCGCAACCAGATCATTGAGGCTTTCTAAATGCTGAATGTTGACCGTGGAAAACACATCGATTCCAGCCGCCAAAATCACCTCAACATCCTGATAGCGTTTTTCTCGCTGAGAGCCAGGAACGTTGGTGTGAGCCAGCTCATCGACTAAAACTAACTGAGGATGACGAGTCAAAATAGCATCGGTATCCATCTCAGTCAGCGTCACTCCTGACCAGGTAATCTGTTGTCGAGGCACCAGTTCTAAACCGATGGCTTTGGCGATCGTTTCCTGGCGATTGTGGGTTTCTAATAAACCAATGACCACATCAGTGCCTTCTTTTTTGAGACGGTGCCCTTCTTCCAGCATTTTGTAAGTTTTGCCCACACCGGGAGACATGCCAATAAAGGCTTTGTGCTTACCACGACGACCAGCCCGCATGTAAGAGATATCAGGAGAGGGATTGGGCAAATTTTTCATCGTGCACAGATGATGATATGGACAGCAGCGTAACCGATAAAAGTTTTTGAGGATTTGCGGTCAGATGTCTTTAGTCAGGGTCTTACTTATTCTAAAGAACAAGTCTGAAGTGAATAATAAACTGGACAAGTTTTTTTGAGAACAAACTCAAGCTCTGAAACCATCATGGGATGAAACGCCATTGCCAGAATGTGATCTCCCAGACGAACAGTAGGGTTCTCGCTCAAGGGAATGACTCGATCTTGTCTCAAGCACCCTAAAATTAAGCATTTCTCAGGAATCTGAAGATCGGCTAACTGACTTCCACAATAGCTACTATTGAACTCAATTTTGACTGCAAACAAACTTGGCTGGACGGGTCTTGTTGAGAGCATAATTCTTTCTTGTTCCATAGCTACACCTTGTCCTAAGTTGAGTAATCTTTGAAGAATGTTTCAGCTAGGCACGAGAGTAAGGATAGTTTTTAGCAAGTGAGTAGAGTAAAGGTCTAACGTTCAGACTTACTGGCTGTTTGAGATGATGTGAACATCTGTTTGTTTGAGCGATCGGACAAGCTGATTGATCAATGACTCGCGCCAAAAGACTTGCCAGCAAGACTGATCAGATTGGCCCAAAACAACTTGAGTAATCCGATGAGATTGGGCAGCTTTAATGATTTCTTTCCCAAGAGGCTCTCCTGTGGCTTGAATAAATTGTGCATCAAACTTTTGACAAATTCGCTCACACCTCTCTAGAAAACGGGCTTCAGATTTAGTGGGCGATCGCTCAGATTTTTGAACAAACAAAACATAAAGAGGAGCATTCATGTAGTCTGCAAGTTTTGCGCCGCGTTGTACCAATCGCAAAGAGTTGGGAGCAGTCGAAATACAAACTAAAACACGCTCGTGAATCTGACAAAAATTAGTTGATAGATTGCAGTCATCTTCGCGGCGTTGAATGGCTGCGCGAGTGCCTTCGATTTGATCAGCAACTTCCCGAAGGGCTAGTTCGCGTAGAGCTACCAGGTTGCGACGCTGAAAAAAGCCCTGCAAAGCCTCGTCAATCTGCTCAGGCGGGTAAATTTTTCCGTTGAGCAAGCGTTGTTCCAGGGTTTCTGGAGTGGCATCGACCACAATTACTTCAGCGTTGTCGAGTAGAGAATCTGGAAGACTGCTACTTGCGATCGTTCCTGTGATTTGTGCTACCCGACGACTCAAATGGCTAATGTGTTGAATGTTGACGGTGGAGTAAATATCAATGCCCGCTGCCAAAATTGCTTCAATATCTTGACAACGATCGTGACAGTTTGAGTGAGCAAGTTCGTCAATTAAAACTAATTTTGGATGGCGCTCAATCACTGCATTTGTATCGAGTTCCCTCAAGACGAGTCCCTCTCTCAGGGTGATTTTGGACGGAATAACTTCTAATCCAATCGATTTGTCGGTGGTTTCCTGGCGATCGTGGGTGTCCAAAAAACCAATGACCACATCGACCCCACTTTGTCTAAGACGATGGGCTTCATCCAGCATTCTGTAGGTTTTGCCAACACCGGGAGCCATGCCAATAAAAATTTTGTGTTTACCGCGACGGGGCAGACGTTCATGAGTGCAATTAAACCTCGGAGCTAAGGAACACACCGTTAAACCTTTCCTTTGACGATTAACTAGATTTGAAGTGACTTGATTTGAAGTGACTTGTGCAAAATCGTTTTGACTGTCTCAACTTTTGAGGCAATGCCCAATATACTTGTGATTGCACTGGATTTGAATGATTAATCTTTCGTGAGACGATCGCTTCCTTTAAAGGTAAAGGGGATTCAAATAAACAGACTTTATCGGGAATAAGAGGTCTAAGCCGAAAAGCAATATTTTCCACCTTCGC